>NZ_JBNPNG010000025.1:0-15775 GCF_050314535.1 Collinsella sp. SGI.095 | reverse complement strand
CTAACTAAATTGCATAACCAACGCTCTGACCTGCGCGTTTACCGAAATAAGCTGGTATTAAGAAAAATGAGCACCTATATTGGTCTTGTCGAAAAGACAGCAAGTCCAAACGGCAGGGGATGCTCCGGAGGCCTCCGCAAACGGTGTCTTGCGCACGCAACTCTATGAAAAGAGGGAAGCAATGAAGATCGTAGGCGTTGCCGCCTGTACCGTGGGTATCGCCCACACGTATATGGCCCAGAAGGCGATTCAGGATGAATGTGCCGCCCGTGGCATCGAGTGCAAGGTCGAGGCTCAGGGTGGCCTGGGTATCGAGAATGAGCTAACGCAGGAAGACGTGGACTCCGCCGACCTGGTCCTGGAGTCCGTCGACGTGGGTGTCGAGAACGAGGACCGTTTTGAGCAGAAGATGGCCGAGGGCAAGTTCCTCAAGGTCGGTACTTCCGATGTGATCGCCGATCCGGTCAAGATCATCGACCAGGCTGTTGAGATTATCAAGGCGACGGGTGGCGCCGTTGACGCGCCCAAGGCCGAGGCCAAGGCAGAGAAGAAGGCCGTCTCCGCTGCCCCGCAGGCCCCGACACCGGCGTCCAAGCAGTCTATCTTTGCCGATCCTGGCAAGACGCTGCTCAATGCATTCAATACCGGCGTTTCCTATTTTATCCCCATTGTCGTTATCGGTGGCGTGTTCCTCGCCTTCTCGTTGGCATCCGGTACCGCCGGTGCTAACGGCATGGAGGTCACCAACCCGTTGATGGTGAGCCTTAACACCATCGGTATGGCCGGCATCTCTATGATGATTCCGGTGCTTGCGGCATACATCGCTTACTCGATGGCCGGCAAGCCCGCGCTTGCCCCCGGTTTTGTCCTGGGCTACTTGGTCAACAACGCCGTCGTCACCCCGAGTGGCAACAGCGTTTCGACCGGCTTCTTGGGCGCCATGATTATGGCTGTCATCTGTGGTTACTTTGTCCGCTGGATGAAGACCTGGAAGGTCAACAACACCATCCAGACCATCATGCCGATCCTGATCATCCCGATTCTGACCTCGCTCGTCCTGGGCATGGCCTACATCTACATCCTGGCCACGCCGCTTGGCTTTGTGATGGATTGGCTCACCAGCGTGCTCGGTAGCCTGCAGGGCGGCTCCGCCGTCGTCCTGGGCCTGGTCATTGGCGTTATGACCGCCTTCGATATGGGTGGTCCCGTCAACAAGACCGCTTCGACCTTTACCATGGCCATCATGGCCTCCGGCATCTACGGCCCCAACGGTATGTTCCGCGTCGCTGTCGCCATTCCCCCGATTGCTTGCGGCCTCGCTGCGCTCATCGCCAAGAACAAGTTCGATGACGCTGACCGTCAGATGGGTATCTCCGCACTGTTTATGGGCTGCATCGGTATTACCGAGGGCGCTATTCCCTTCGCGGTCAAGGATCTCGGTCACACCCTTCCCGGCATCTGCATCGGTTCTGCCGTGGGTGCGGCGCTTGCCGCCTTCCAGGGTATCGACTGCTACGTCCCGCACGGTGGCTTTATCGTCGCCCTTGCCACCAACAACGTCGCGCTGTTCTGCCTAGACATCGTGATTGGCTCCGTGGTCGCCGCTGCAATCCTGATTGCCATGAAGCCCACGCTCGACAAGCAGGTCAAGTAAACCTTTAAGGACTCCGGTTGTGCGGAGGGATGGATTTGACTTCGCACAACCGCCCCTACACAACAAAATCCATCCGTACTGATAGGGCCCGCATCTGGGTCCCAGGGAACTTTTGTCAAAAATCCTCTGGAGAAGGAGAACAAAATGTCCAACCTCACCATCCGCCAGGCCGTTCAGGGCATGCTCAAGCTGCAGGATAGCGGCGATCACGCAACCATGGTCGGCATTGGCCCCATGAGCCCCAACCTGATTCAGGCCGTGTTCGAGCTTGCCAAGGACGAGGATTTCCCGCCCATGTTTATCGCCAGCCGCAACCAGGTCGATATGGACGAGATGGGCGCCGGCTACGTCAACGGTTGGGACCAGAAGCGCTTTGCCGCCGACATCAAGAAGGTTGCCGACGAGGTGGGTTACACCGGCCCGTACTACCTGTGCCGCGATCACGGCGGTCCGTGGCAGCGCGACGAGGAGCGTAACGCCCACCTGCCCGAGGACGAGGCCATGGAGCTCGCCCGCAAGTCCTTCGTCGCCGACATGGAGGCAGGCTTTGACCTGCTGATGGTCGACCCCACCAAGGACCCCTATCAGATCGGCAAGGTTATTCCGCTCGACGTGGTGCTTCGCCGCACGATCGATCTTATCGACTACCTTGAGCAGTACCGTCGCGAGCATAACCTGCCCGAGGTCGCCTATGAGGTCGGTACCGAGGAGACCAATGGCGGCTTGACCTCTACCGATAAGTACGAGGAGTTCATTTCTCAGCTGCAGCCCGAGCTCGAGAAGCGCGGCTGCCCCATGCCCACCTTTATCGTCGGCCAGACCGGTACGCTCACCCGTTGGACCGAGCAGGTTGGCCATTACAACTTTAAGAACGCCCGCGAGCTCGCCGACATGGCAAAGCGCTACGGCGTGGGCCTGAAGGAGCACAACGCCGACTACCTGGACGACGCGACGCTGCTCGAGCACATTCCGGCTCACGTGACCGCTTCCAATGTCGCCCCTCAGTACGGCACCGAGGAGACCCGCGCCTACCTCAAGCTCTGCGCTACCGAGCAGATTCTGGTCGACAACGGCCTGTGCGACGATCCCTCCGACCTGTATCACACGCTGCTGGTCAAGGCTATCAAGACCGAGCGCTGGCGCAAGTGGATGACCGGCGATGATGTCAACCTGCAGGTTGACGACATTCTGGCCGACGACGAGCTCAGCCTGAAGATTCTGGATGTCTCCGGCCACTACGCGTTCAACGATCCCGAGGTCAAGGAGCAGGTCGAGAAGCTCTATCGCAACCTCGCTGCCCAGGACATCGACGGCAAGCGCTTTGTGATCGAGCACATCAAGCGCCCGATTAAGCAGTACGTCGTCGGTCTTAACCTCAAGGGCGTCACGAGCCGCATCGAGAAGGCTCTCGAGGACTAGGTAGTTCCGGCGTTTTGACAAACGCCGGACCGGTCGACGCTGCGCGAGCATCTGCCGGGCAATCTGGCGCTCAAGCCGTCGCTCGCGTACCAAAGTACGCTTCGCTCCTCTTTCGCACCACCTTGCCACGGCAGCTGCCCGCTCGCTGACGTTGGTTCGACCAGTGATTGAGCCGTTGTCCTTAGATTGCTAGCTATTCATTCGAAGGAGTTTGTACCATGAAGTTCTTTATCGATACCGCCAACCTTGACGAGATCGCCGAGGCCAAGAGCTGGGGCTGCCTTGCCGGCGTCACCACCAATCCGTCCCTGTACGCCAAGACCGGCGGTAAGCTCGCCGACTTTGAGCCCCATATGCTCAAGATTGCCGAGCTCTGCGAGGGTCTGCCCGTGTCTGCCGAGTCCACCGCGACTACTGCCGAGGGCATGATCGAGGAGGGCAAGCGTCTTGCCGCCCTGGCTCCCAACATTGTGGTCAAGCTCCCCGTCTGCGAGGCCGGCCTCGCCGCCTGCCGCGCGCTGGCCGATGCGGGCGTGCGCGTCAACATGACGCTCGTCTTCTCGCCGACGCAGGCCCTCATGGCCGCCAACGCCGGCGCTCGCTACATCAGCCCGTTTGTGGGACGCTTCGATGACATCGCCGAGGACGGTATCTCGCAGCTCGACAACGTTGTGACCTGCATCAAGAACTATGACTGGACCGGTAAGAACGTCGACGACACCGTCGAGATCATTACCGCATCCGTCCGCACGCCCAATCACGTGACCCAGGCGGCGCTACTCGGTGCCGATATTGCGACCGTCCCCATGGCCGCTCTTAAGAAATGCCTGCATCACCCGCTGACCGACCAGGGCCTTGCCTCGTTCGAGGCCGACTGGAAAAAGGTCGTCGAGGCACAGTAACGATGGTTCTGCCGGCCCAGCATTTGTTATGCCGGGCCGGCGTGCTCAAGAGAGGAAACTCCATGACCGATCAGGAACTGGCCAAGATTGCCAATGAGGTTCGCCGCGGTATTGTCACGGGTGTCCACGCCGCCAAGTCGGGGCATCCGGGCGGGTCGCTTGGCGCCGCCGACATTATGACCTACCTCTACTTTGAGGAAATGGATGTCGACCCGGCGAATCCGAGCCGCGCCGACCGCGACCGCTTTGTGCTCTCCAAGGGCCATTGCGCTCCGGCACTCTATGCCGTGCTCGCCGAGCGCGGGTTCTTTCCCAAGGAGGAGCTCGAGACGCTCCGTCATATCGGCAGCCGCCTGCAGGGCCATCCCAATATGAATGACACGCCGGGCGTCGACATGTCTACCGGATCGCTCGGTCAGGGTATCTCCGCCGCGGTTGGAATGGCACTTGCCGCAAAGCACTGGGGTGACAATTACCGCGTCTACACGCTGTTGGGCGACGGCGAGTGCGAGGAAGGCCAGGTGTGGGAGGCAGCTATGTTCGCCGGCAACCACGACCTGGATAACCTCGTCGCTATCGTCGATCACAATGGCCTGCAAATTGACGGCAGTATCGACGAAGTTAACTCGGCTATGCCGCTTGCCGACAAGTTCCGCGCCTTTAAGTGGCATGTGATCGAGCTCGCCGACGGTAACGACATGGCGCAGATTGCCGCGGCCTTTGCCGAGGCTCGCAAAGTGAGCGCCTCACCTGTGGCCATTATCGCCGAGACGGTGAAGGGCAAGGGCGTTTCCTTTATGGAAAACCAGGTGGGCTGGCACGGCAAGGCACCCAACGATGAACAGTTTGAGCAGGCCATGGCCGAGCTCGCAGCAGCAGGGGAGGAGCTCTAATGGCAGACGTCAAGAAAGTCGCCACGCGCGTTAGCTATGGCGAGGCACTTGTCGAGCTGGGCAATGAGCACGATGACTTTGTGGTTCTCGATGCCGACCTGGCCGCCGCCACGCAGACCGGTAAGTTTAAGGCTGCGCACCCTGAGCGCTTCTACGACGCCGGCATTGCCGAGAGCAACTTGATGGGGCTTGCCGCCGGCATTGCAACCACGGGCCACGTCGCCTTTGCAAGCACCTTTGCCATGTTCGCCGCCGGCCGCGCGTACGAGCAAGTGCGTAATTCCATCGGCTATCCGCACCTCAACGTCAAAATCGGCGCCACGCACGCGGGCATCTCGGTCGGTGAAGACGGCGCCACGCATCAGTGCTGCGAGGACATCGCGCTCATGCGCACGATTCCGGGTATGACGGTGGTCGTTCCCGCCGATGACATCGAGGCTCGCGCTTGCGTACGCGCCGCCTATGGGTTTGAGGGGCCGGTCTACATGCGTTTCGGCCGTCTGGCAACACCGGTCATCAACGACCGCGAGGACTATGAGTTCAAGATTGGCCGCGGCGTGGTCGTGCGCGAGGGGTCCGATGTGACTATCGTCGCATGCGGTCTCATGGTCGCCGAGGCGCTTGAGGCTGCCGAGGCGCTCGCTGCCGATGGCATCGATGCCGAGGTTATCAACATGCACACGATCAAGCCGCTTGATGAGCGCCTGGTAGTTGCCAGCGCCAAGAAGACTGGTCGCGTGGTCACTGCCGAGGAGCACTCGATTATCGGCGGTCTTGGCGAGGCCGTGGCCTCGGTACTCGCGGAACAGCATCCGGTGCCGATGCGACGCGTCGGCGTGCGCGATGTGTATGGCGAGTCTGGCCCTGCGGTCGATTTGCTGCACGAGTACGGTTTGGACGCCGACGGTATCGAAGCTGCGGTCAGGTCTGTGTTGTAAGGAAGGTTTCCATGGGATTTGTATCTGCCAACCAAGTGACGATCGGGTATACCGCCGCCTCGCGCGAGGACGCCCTGCATTATTTGTCCGAGCAGGCCATCGAGCTCGGTTTTGCCGATGACGCATCTGCCGTAGAGGCTGCCTTTATTGCTCGCGAGAACGAGGCCGAGACCGGCCTTGTCGCCGGTTTTGCCGTTCCGCATGCCAAAAGCGACGCGATCCACACGCCGGGCGTTGCCGTGCTTAAACTGGCCGAGCCCGTTGAATGGCCGAGCTTCGATGGGGTGCCCGTCGATGTTGCGCTCGCGCTGTACGTGCCCGCCGGCGAGGCTGGAACCACGCACCTGCGTCTGCTCTCCAAGGCTGCCGTGATGCTGATGGACGCCGGCTTCCGTGACAAGGTGCGCGCGAGCACCGATCCCGTTGAGATTGCGGAGCTCATCAATAGCGGACTCGAAGACTAGAACGGTCATCCTGTTCAATCAATCGATCCTTCTCCAAGGAAAAGGGCCGCGACGCCATAGAGGTGTCGCGGCCCTGTTTGCGTTTCCCAAGATAAAACCTGCCAAAATAAACCTGTCCCTTTTTGGTAGGTTACTGGTTCATGTTGCCGTGGATGTAAGGGGTGACTTCGGGGGAGATGTGGCTGCAGCCCAGCTCGCGCAGCGCGGACTCGATGGCGGCGGGCAGCGGGGTCTTGCCCTCGGCATTGACGGTAGCACCGCCGAGGGCGGCAATCTTGGCGACATCTGCGTGAGCGGCTTCGATACGCATGCGGCCGCCGACCAAGCGCGCGCGAACCTGCGACAGACCAAGATCGTGCAGGTAGTCCTCGCAGGCGCGGATTAAATCGACCTTCTCATGCGTAAGCTCCTCGCCTGTGGGGACGCGCGTGGCAAGACAGGCTTCCGCCGGCAGGTTCCAAACGGGATAGCCCCATGCGCGCAACAGCTCGCGCTCTTCGTCCTTGGTAAAGCCGACCTCCATAAGAGGGGAGCGTACGCCGAGCTCTTTGGCAGCGCGCATGCCGGGACGGTAGTCACCGCGATCGCTTGCATTGCTGCCATCGATGACGATGGGAAAGCCGAGCGACTTAGCGTGGTTGACGATGGCGGTAAAGCCGGCGTGCTTGCAGTGGTAGCAACGGTTGGCGTCGTTGCAGGCTACTTGGGGGAGCTGCAGCTGATCGACCGAAAGATTGAGCACGGGGAGCTTAAAATGCGGTCCCTCATTGGTTTGCCTGTCAACGGATCGCTCAAACGAGGTCTGTTCGGGCGTGCCGATGAGCGGCGTGGTGAGGTGAACGAGAAGCGTGCTGGCAGGCATGATGCGGGCGCAGACCGCGGCCAAAAAGCTGCTGTCGACGCCACCGGAAAAGCCGATGGCGACGCGTCCGTATGCCAAAAGCAGCTGTTCGAGCGCCGCGAGTTTGTCCTGAAGCTCCTTTGCAGGTGCGGTAGTGTCTGAAAGCATAAAACAATCCTTACCATTGAGTACTCGGTCGAAAACTATAATCCTATCGGACTGCTCGTCATATGACTTTTGCCTATGTAACGATAGTGCAATATGCTATATACGTTATATACAAGTTTGTAAAGTGCGCTAGAGTGGCCGTAATGCAATCCGGTGAGGGGACCGATATGATCAAGACTGTAATTTTTGACATGGACGGAACGCTGGTCGATACCGAGCGTTTGGGCATCAAGGCATGGAAGGCGGGCGCTGCCGAGCTGGGGGTCGCGATTGATGATGCGCTGATCCATCAGTTTATCGGCCGCACGCTGCCCGATGTCATGGACATCCTTGATAAGCATTACGGCAGCCATGAAACCACCGAGGCGATCTATGTTCGCCACAAGGAGATTCGCGACGAGATGGTCAAGACCGATTTGGAGCTTAAGGCCGGTGCCGCCGAGTGCATAGGCGAGCTGCTGGCTGCGGGCTATCACGTGGGTCTAGCGACGTCGTCGCGCCTCGCTACGGCCGAGCGCAACCTTAAGATGGTCGGCCTTTTTGACAAGTTTGAGACGGTGACCTGCGGCGAGGACGTCGTGCACGGCAAGCCCGACCCCGAGATGTATCTGCTTGCCTGCGAGCGCGCGGGCTTTGCCCCCGAGGAATGCGCTGTGGTCGAGGATTCACGCAACGGCTGCGTCTCGGGCATCACGGCCGGCTGCCATGTCTTTGCCGTCCCCGACATTGTGCCGCTGCCGCAGAATGTGGTGGACGGCTGCGAGGCCGTGCTCGATACGCTGTTCGACCTTACGGCGGCGGTCAAGGCCGTGCGCTAGACAGCTGCGGCGTTGAAACGGGCAATTGCCCACATTTACGCTTAAGCATAAGGGGTCCGGCAATGGCCGGGCCTCTTTTGCTTAAGCTGCGTTTTGGCATACTGGTCGACGTGCTATAGATACGCGCCCAGGTTGATGGCGGTGGCTTCGGCTTGGCTGCTCGCCTGGGTACTGGCGCGCTCTAAGAGGAACGGCCGCACGAGTTCCTGACGGTTGATGTCCTCGGCGGCTGTGACCTCGGTGACGGTGCGTGCGGCGGAGCCGATACGGACGCGTTTGGTTTTTGTCGGCGCCTTGTTCTCGATCTGCTCCACGAGCAGCTGGACACCCTTGCGGCCAATCTCGTAGCCCGGGGGTGCTACGGTGGTGAGAGGGACCGACCCGCTCCATGCAAGTGGGTTACCGTCGCAGCCGGCCACGCGAACTTGCTTGGGGACGGAGATGCCTTTGTCGATCAACGCCGAGATAACACCCGAGGCCAATACGTCGGTTAGGCCGATGACAAAATCCGGACGCTCGTCAGCAGAGCGCTCGGCAATCTGGGCGCCGATGCCGTAGCCGTCGGCTGCGGTATTCCATTCTCCGGCGTCAATGACCTCAATTTTGATGTCGGGATGAAGGGCGAGGGCCTTGTGAATGCCAAGCACGCGCAGGGTGAGCTGCATAAATGCCGCTCTGCCCACAACGGTGATATGGCGTGCGCCGCGGGCAATGGCGAGCTCGGCGATAATGCGCCCCTGTGCCTCGTTGTCGGCGGCCACGTAGTAACCGGGCTCGGAACAGTGAATGTCCAGATGGACAATCGGCACGGGCATCTTGGTCATGGCGGGGTGCCAATCGGGGGATGCCATGGGCTGAACCATGACGCCGGACATCTGCGTGCCCATAAAATAGCGCAGGTAGTGGTCTTCGAGGATGTCGTCGTTATCGGCGTTGGCGATAAGCAGGTCGTAACCGTGCTTGCGGGCCTCGTTATGGGCGCCGCTGGCAATTTGGAGCGAGAAGCCGTGGTCGAGACGGGGGAGGACCAGGCCAAAGGACTTGGTGGTGCCTCCTGCGAGCTGGCGGGCGCTTTGGTTGGGCAGGTAGCCAAGGCGATTGATGGTCTCGTTGATGAGTTTGAGGGTCTCGGGGCGCAGCTTTTCGGGATGGTTGAGCGCGTTGGATACCGTGCCCAGCGAGACCCCTGCCTCGCGCGCGACGTCGCTGATTTTTACCTTTGCCATAGCGGCCCCTTTGATGCGTTTCAAGTACAAGCCAGATTGTAGCATCGCCCGTCCCTAGGGTGTCAAAACCTGCCAATTAGGGACAGGTTTATTTTGGCAGGTTTTATCTGGGGAAACGCTATTGCCAACGCGACCACCACGAAGGGGACAGGCACCTTTGTGGTGGTTTGGACCGGCTGAACGTGTGTGCATCGGGTGGTATCTAAGTTGAGATACCACTTCTGGTATATCAGCTTGCGCTTGCGTGAGTACAATACTCGAACGTTATACGTCTCAGCGCCCCTTGTGCGTGGACGTTTTGCAGTCACGCGAGCGAAGGGATTTATCCTATGTGCGGAATTGTCGGCTACACCGGCTCTGATATTGCAAAGAACATCCTTGTCACGGGCCTTAAGCGTATGGAATATCGCGGTTATGACTCCTCGGGCGTCGCACTCGAGGTGGGCGAGGGCACGGCGGCTCACCTCGACGTCATTCGCCGCGTGGGCAAGGTCGCGGGCCTGGAGAGCGAACTTACCAATGTCGACAGCGACGCCACCTGCGGCATCGGCCACACCCGCTGGGCTACCCACGGCAAGCCCTCCGTTGTCAACGCCCATCCCCACATCAGCTGCGACGGTCGCATCGCCATCGTCCACAACGGCATCATCGAGAACTTCGCCGAGCTGCGTGAGGAGCTGGAGGGCCGCGGCCATCACTTTAAGAGCGAGACCGACACCGAGGTCTTTGCGCACTTGATCGAAGAGGCCTATGCCGAGACACACGACCTGATGGCTTCTGTGCGCGAAGCCTGCACCCACGTGGTGGGAGCCTATGGTTTGGCCGCCGTTTCTGCCGATGAGCCTGGCGTGATCGCCGTGGCCCGCAAGGACTCCCCGATTGTGGTCGGCGTCGGCGAAACCGGCTCCTACGTTGCCTCCGACGTGATCGCGCTTATCGATGCCACCCGCGATGTCGTGGTGCTCGAAGACGGTCAGTTTGCCAAGCTTACGCCCGCAGGCGTCGAGTATACCGACGAGGCTGGCAACGTGATTGAGCCCAAGCTTACCCATATCGACTGGGACCTGGATATGGCCGAAAAGGGCGGTTATCCCGACTTTATGCTCAAGGAGATCCATGAGCAGCCTCGCGTCGTGCGTGATACCCTGGTGGGCCGCATGACCCCCGCCGGTGAGCTCGATATCGACGAGCTGGGCCTTTCGCTCGAGGAGCTCAACGATATCGACCGCGTGTATGTGATTGCCTGCGGCACCAGCTACCATGCCGGACTTATCGCCAAGAACCTTATTGAGGGTTGGGCTCGTATTCCTACCGAGGTCGAGGCGGCAAGCGAGTTCCGCTATCGCAACCCCATCATCACGCCGACGACGCTTGTCGTGGCCGTGTCCCAGTCGGGCGAGACGGCCGACACCCTTGCCGCCATTCGCGATGCGCGCATCAAGGGCGCCAAGGTCTTTGGCATCACCAACGTGCTGGGCAGCCCGGTGGCGCGCGAGAGCGACGGCGTTATCTACACCAAGGCCAACAAGGAGATTGCAGTTGCCTCGACCAAGAGCTTTATCGGTCAGGTCGTGAGCCTTACGCTTTTGGCCCTGCTGCTGGCGCAGGTTAAGTACCGTCTGACCACCAAGCAGGCGCGCATGCTGTTCCGCGAGCTTTCCGATACGGCCGAGCAGATCCAGTGGATCCTGGATACGCAGACCGAGGCCGTGCACGAGGCCGCGCTTGTCTGCAAGGACGCGCAGTCTGCATTGTTCGTGGGTCGCGGCATGGGCGCCGCCATTTCCTACGAGGGCGCGCTCAAGCTCAAGGAGGTCAGCTACCTGCATGCCGAGGCATATGCTGCCGGCGAGATGAAGCACGGCCCTATCGCGCTGATCGACCCAGGTTTCCCCGTTATCGCGGTTGCAACCAAAAGCGCAACATACGACAAGACGGTGTCGAACCTCATGGAGTGCAAGGCGCGCGGCGCCAAGGTCATCGTCGTTGCTACCGAGGGCGACGAGGAAATCAACAAGATCGCCGACTGCATCATTCGCGTGCCGGCCGTCCGCGACGTATTCAGCCCCATCACGGCGAGCGTTCCGCTGCAGCTGCTCGCCCGCGAGGTTGCCATCCTGCGCGGTTGCGACGTTGACCAGCCCCGCAACCTGGCCAAGAGTGTCACAGTAGAGTAATCGAGTTCCTACATCCTAACAACTAAGTCCCGGCTTCGTTGCAGCGGAGCCGGGACTTGTTGCATTTGCCCAGGTAAAACCTGCCAAAATAAACCTGTCCCTTTTTGGCAGGTTAGCGGAGCTTGCTGGTCTCGAAGTACTCGGGATATTGGTCCAGGACCTCGGTCTGGTTGCGGAACATCATATGCAGGTGCTTGCTGACCAAAAAGCTTGCCTCGATAGGATCGCGACCGGCGATGGCGCGGCGGATTTGCTTGTGCTCGTTAACAATCTCCTGATTGTCGAGCGCCTGCGTAGCGGCGCGCAGCCAGCGGAAGCGCTCCAGGTCGGCATTGGTCGCCTCGAGCCACGACCACACGGTGCTGCGGCACGCGATGCTAAAGATCATGCGGTGCATGAGGTTGTCGCTTAAAAAGAAGCCGATGCGGTCCTCTTCGGCCATGGCTTTTTCCTGCAGCGCGATGGCTCGGTCGAGCTGCTCGATGCCTACCGAGGTGGCACGGGCGCAGCATTCCACAATCACCTGCTTTTCCAGGTGTTCGCGAATGTAGCAGGCACTCTCGGCAAGGGTGAGGTTGATGGGCGAGACATAGGTGCCGCTTTGGGGCACGGTGCGCACTAGGCCCTCTTGCGCCAGACGCACCAGTGCCTCGCGCACAGGGGTGCGCCCCATATCTAGGTCGTCACAAAGCTGCTTGACGCCCAACTTTTCGCCCGGCTTGTAGTCCAGGTAGACTATTTTGCGTCGAATGGTGTGGTAGGACTGGTCCTGTAGGCTCGTTTCCTGCTCGCCGACGTGCATCGATTCTTCCATAGTGCCTCGCAACTGTTCTATCACACTCATATGTCAGTTGTTAATTATGCCGCGAATCAGCTCTCCGCGGTGGGTAATTTGGTTGTTGCCCGAGAACTATTGCGGCATCTTAGTCTGTTTTTGCGCATGGCTGTGCTCGATGTTGCCGTATCATAGGCCGTCGCAAGCGTGAAATAGAAAGAAGGAATCCCATATGCAACTGGTAAATATCGTACGCGAGCGCTGGAAGGGTGTCTTGTTCTGCCTGATCATCGCCATCCCTGCGTCGTTGCTCGGCAAACAGATTGAGGTGGTCGGTGGGCCGGTATTTGCCATCCTCTTTGGCATGGTTCTGGCGCTTGTCTTTCCCAAGAATCGTCGCGAACAGCTCGCCGCCGGCGTCACCTATACGTCTAAAAAAGTCTTGCAGTACGCGGTTATCCTGCTTGGCTTTGGCATGAACCTCTCGCAGATTCTGTCCAAAGGCGCCCAGTCGTTGCCGATTATCGTGGCTACGATCTTGACCTCGCTCGTCATCGCCTTTGTGCTCTGCCGCGTTATGAACGTGCCGGGCAAGATCGCGACGCTTGTGGGTGTGGGTTCGTCGATTTGCGGCGGTTCCGCCATCGCCGCGACCGCGCCTGTCATCGATGCCGACGATCGCGAGATTGCCCAGGCTATTTCGGTCATCTTCCTGTTTAACGTTATCGCGGCGCTCGTGTTTCCAACGCTTGGAGGCATGCTTGGGCTGACCAACGAGGGCTTTGGCCTGTTTGCCGGTACCGCTATCAACGACACCTCGTCTGTAACGGCTGCGGCGAGCGCCTGGGACAGTATGCATCCTGGCGCCAATGTGCTCGAGAGCGCTACGGTAGTCAAGCTCACCAGGACGCTGGCCATTATTCCCATCACGTTGGTCCTCGCATGCTGGCAGATGCATCTGGCGCGCAAGGCCGGCGGCGACGCCAAAAGCACGTTCTCCCTTAAGCGCGCGTTTCCCATGTTTGTGCTGTTCTTTGTGCTGGCGAGTGTGGTCACCACAGTGTTTCAGCTTCCCGCGTCCGTTACGGCGCCCATCAAGGAGCTGTCGAAGTTCTTTATCGTGATGGCCATGGCGGCTATTGGCTTTAATACCGATATCGTCGAGCTGGTCAAAAAAGGCGGCAAGCCCATCGCATTGGGCTTTTGCTGCTGGATTGGCATTGCGTGCATGGGTTTGGGGATGCAGCACGTGCTGGGAATCTGGTAGAGAAGTAGCCCATTTACGTGCTGGTTGCCGGTGGCCGCATCCTCGCGGTGGAGCGATAGGAGCTCTTGCGGGTATGGCTTGTCCGCAGGTTAATAGATCCCGAAGAGCTCTTATCGCCCCGCCAGGATGGCGATGCGGGGCAACACCTATACTCGCAGGACGGCGCTTTCTGCCCTATAGTGTTTGGTGAGCAATATCGTTCAATTTTGAAACACTTGGTCGTGCGACCGTCGGCGGTTGTACGTTGCAGCGGGCAGGGGCAAATCATGGATAGCGATGCCAAGCTGAACATCTTGACCGATGCCCTAGCTGCTGCTGGGGCCTCGGCATTGGCAATCGATGCGCGTGGGGACGTCGCGATCTCGACCATGAATGACGCGGCGCTTGAGCGGGATGTGGCGGCTTTTGTCGCTGAGCGCCTCGACCGCATAGGAGACGGCGCGCGTCTGGTTATGGGGCGTGCGGGTACGCGCCTGAGCCTGACCGTTCGCCCCACCGACAAAGAGGGCGGGGGCCTTTGGGTCATCGTGGTCCGCGAGGTGCGCGCCGCCGCGGCGCATGCGGGCATCGAGTGGCTCAACGCCGACGAAGTCGAGGCCCGCTACGAATCGAGCGCGTACGGCATCGTCGAAGACGCGGCAGCGGTCGCTGCCCCCGTACGGGAGAGCTATGCGCGCGGAGTGCCCCTTATGCTCGAGGGCGAGCTGGGCGCGGGACAGGATCAGATTGCAAAACGCCTGTACCTGGATGGACCCTATGCCGACCAGCCCTTTGTGTCCGTTGCGCTCGATGAGCTTACGGATCGCGGTTGGCGCCATCTGCTCAAAAGTTCCGAATCGCCGCTATTCCAAACGGGGCTGACACTTTGCATGGGCGGCTGGCATGCTGTTGGCCCCCAACGCCTGCGCGAGCTCGTGTCCGCAATGATCGACACGGCGCTCGCAACTCGGTGCCATGTGGTGTTGACGGCAAACGACATGCCAGGCGGCGGCGAAAGCGATCAGGCTGCTTTTGTAACCGAGCGTCTGGCCTGTGCAGTGAGTGTGGCGCCGGCGATTGCCGAGCAGGGCGGCGCGTCGGAAAAGGTTGCGCGCTATCTGGAGTATCTGGCAGATATGTTTGAGACGGCAACACCCGCCTTGTCGTCCGGGGCGGCAAAGACACTCGATGCCTATCGATGGCCCCGTAACTATCTACAGCTTCGTGAGGTTTCGGAACGACTTTATATATTAGTGAGGACGGGTACGGCCGAGCGGGCGGTGGCGGAGGAGGTGCTCGCCCAGGAGGACGTTATCAAGACCGCGACCTTTGGTGCCCCGACGCTCGATAGCGATCTGTATATCTTGCGCCCACTGGCCGATACCGAGCGCGATATCGCACGGCTGGTCGTAGGCCACCTTCACGGCAACAGGACCCGAGCTGCCGAAGTGCTAGGCATAAGCCGTACGACCCTGTGGCGCCTGCTGAAGGACGACGACCGTTAAGCGAGGCGCCCGTGACCGCGCGCGGCGCGTGTGATACAGTCCAAAGCAGTATTGTTTCGACTGTGTTACGGCGTGCGGGGAGTATGGCGGAGACTTCAAAAACAAATCGGGTTCGAAAGCCCGCGGCGCCGGTCAACCGTCGCACGACTTCACGGACGTGGGGCAAAAGCGCCTCGGGGTTCGACGGCTCGTTCAAACGCACTAAATATGGTTATCCTTCGGCAAGCGCTCGCTTGGCCATGCAGGCCGAATCATCGCTGTGGGGCCGTAAGCGTGTGGTGGGGTCAAAGCTCAAGCACGATGGAACGCTCGGCTACATTAGCCGTGGCGCTGCTCGCCGTAGCGGCCTCCATCCCGCAGGCTGGCATCGCTATGTTCCGATCGCGGTCGTTGTTGCGGTGATTGTCATCGCGCTCGCGGCGCTTGGCTACGCCGGCGGCGGGGCCAATCTGGACGCAATGTTTAAGTCGCCGGAGCTCGCGCATGCAGGCACAGAAGTTGTCGAGGGCGTTCAGACCCAGACGGGCGTCGCGCCCCAGCGCGGCATGGTCGCAGCCGCTGCCACCATTGCCGATGCTCAAAAGGATGAAGGCGAACAGGGCGATGGCGCCGAAGCGACTCGAACGAATGAAACGACGACAAATCCATCGGCAAGATAAGTTGCTAGTGGGGTAGCAAATTTGGGACGGGGCCTTTTAGCTGCCCAAGTGTCGAATGCCAGCAGCAGCTCATTCGATGTCAGTCGCCAA
>NZ_JBNPNG010000024.1:0-17156 GCF_050314535.1 Collinsella sp. SGI.095 | reverse complement strand
CGAAAGCCCGCCAGAGCGAGCAAGGTGCCTTGAAACGAGGCGGCATTGACCTTTTGGTCATGCCGCCGAAGTTGAAAGGCAGATTGCCGCTCTGGCGGGCTTGCAGCGTCGGCCCGTTACGGCGTTTGGTAAAACGCCGTAACTAAAAGCGGTTGCCGCGGAAGCCGCCGCCGTTGCGGCCGCCACGGTCGCCGCCTCGACCGCCGCGGTCGCCGCCACGGTTGCCGCCGAAGCCGCCACGGTTGCCACCGCGGTCGCCATAGCCACCACGGTTGCCGCCAAAGCCGCCGCGACCGCCACGATCGCCGCCACGGTCACCAAAGCCGCCACGGCCACCGCGACCACCACGGTCGCCGCCACGGCCACCGCGGTCGCCAAAGCCGCCGCGACCGCCACGGTCGCCGCCACGGCCACCACGGTCGTCACGGCCGCCGCGAGGACCGCGATCCTCGTCCAGACCCATGGCGACGAGCGGAGCGATAACCTTATCGAGCGCGGCCATCAGCTCGGTGGCCTCCTCGTAAGAAAGCTCGGGCAGGAGCTTCTCCTTCTTGTTGGCAAGCTCGACCAGGCCCTCAGCGGCATCCTCGGCAGCGAAGACGACGATCTTGCGCATATCGCCCTCGGCGTTGTCGATGCGGCCGACCAGATCGGCAGCCTCGGCCTCGGCCATCAGGCCATCGAGCTCACGAAGGCGCATGCCCAGCAGATCGGACATTTCCTTCTGCTCCATCTTGGGCTTGAGGTCAAGGAGCTTGATGGCGCGCTCGATGTTCGCCATACGCTCGGCCTTAGCCTCTTCCTCCTTGGAAATAGCAAAGCGACGGCTACGCAGCAGGCGGGCGGCCTTCTGCATCTTGTCCATCAGCTCTTCGTCATCGTAATCAACGGCGGCCTCGACAACCTCGGCCTCCTCCTCGGCGGAAACCTCGTCAGCAGCCTCAACCTCGGTAGCTTCGGTCTCCACGGTCTCGACTGCCTCGACCTCGGCAGCCATGGTCTCGTTCTCGGTCTCGTTCATGATCTCTTCGTTCTCGGACATGAGACTCCTTCTTGGCCCTCTCGGGCATCATCGCCCCATTCGCGGGGCCCGTCGCGCACTCTTTGCGCTTTAAACATTCATGCCTCTCGGCAAAACGTCCCTTAGTTTATGGTGTCGCCATCCAATCTAGCTGCAGAATCTATATGCACACATTAATGCGACATGTCGCGGTATCATGGCCTGAACCAAACGTGTCCACCTTAAGGAGCCCGCCATGATTAAGCCCATCATGAAATCCGAGTTCTTTTTGCGCCTGCCTTCCGAAGACGCAGGGCTCGACGATGCCGTGATCGGGCAGGACCTCCTGGATACGCTCCACGAGCATGAGCACGAGTGCGTGGGGCTCGCCGCCAACATGATCGGCGTGCGCAAACGCATCATCTGCGTAAAGGACGGCAACAGGACGCTCCTGATGTACAACCCTCAAATTCTTGAGCAGGTCAATGCCTATCAGACCAGCGAAGGATGCCTCTCGCTGATCGGCGAGCGTCCCTGTACCCGCTATCGTCGCATTAAGGTGGAGTATTTGGACGAGAACTTCGTCCACCGCATCAAAAACTTCTCGGGCTACACCGCCGAGATCATCCAGCACGAAATCGACCACTGCAACGGCGTCGTTATATAGTTCCGCGAGTCAAGGAAAATGATCTGTTTTCCTCTGTCCCCTTTGGATCATGGTAACGACGCAGGCTGAGCACACGACAGCGAGCGAGCCGCATTTGCGCCAAGGCGACGTGAAATGAGAGGGCGCTGACCTTCTGGTCGCGCCCTCGAAATTGAACGTCAGATTGGCGTGAATGCGGCTCGTGTAGCGTCAAGCGGTCCGCCGTTCGGTAGAACGGCGGAACCAATTAGGACTGGCGGTAGTGATCAAAGAAATCGGCGAGGTCTTCGAGCGACTCTTTGAGCACTTCCATGCGCGGCAGGTACACGATGCGGAAGTGATCGGGCTCAGCCCAGTTGAAGCCGCCACCACGCGTGATGAGGATCTTCTTCTCGTGCAGCAGGTCGAGGGCAAACTGCTCGTCATCGGTGATGTTGAACTTTTTAACATCCATCTTGGGGAAGATATAAAACGCCGCACGCGGCTTGACCACCGAGATGCCGTCGATCTTGCTGAGCGCCTCATACACAAAGTTGCGCTGCTCGTAGACACGACCGCCGGGGCGGATGTAGTCGTTGACCGACTGATGGCCGCCAAGCGCCGTCTGGACGATCGACTGGGCCGGCACGTTGGAGCACAGGCGCATGTTGGAGAGCATGTTGATGCCCATGATGAAGTCGCTCATGCAGCGCTGGTTGCCCGAAAGCACCATCCAGCCAATGCGATAGCCCGCGATCATATGCGACTTGGACAGGCCGCTAAACGTAATGCAGGGCAGGTCGGGGGCGAGCGATGCAATGGAGACGTGCTCGTAGCCGTCCATGCACAGGCGGTCATAGATCTCGTCGGCAAAAATCATGAGCTGGTGCCTGCGCGCGATCTCAACGATGCCCTCGAGCACCTCGCGCGGATAGACAGAGCCCGTGGGGTTGTTGGGGTTGATGATGACGAGGGCCTTGGTCGCGCTCGTGACCTTGGACTCCATATCCTGCAGATCGGGATACCAATCGGCCTGCTCATCACACAGATAGTGCACGGGATGTCCACCGGCAAGAGTTGCGCACGCCGTCCACAGCGGATAATCGGGGCTGGGAATCAGAATCTCGTCGCCATTGTCGAGCAGCGCGTTCATCGAAAGCTGAATGAGCTCGGACACGCCGTTGCCCGTGTAGATATGTTCCATCTGAACATTGGGCAGGCCCTTGATCTGCGAATACTGCATGATCGCCTTACGCGCAGAGAACAGACCGCGCGAGTTGGAATAGCCTTCGCAGTCGGGCAGCTGCTGGCGCATGTCCTTAATGACCTCATCGGGCGTGCGGAAACCAAAGGGCGCCGGATTACCGATGTTGAGCTTGAGGATGCACTCGCCTTCGTCCTCCATACGGGCTGCCTCGTCGACAACGGGGCCGCGCACGTCATACAGAACGTTCTCGAGTTTGGTGGATTTAGAAAAAGTACGCATGGTGGTGCTCCTTGCAATTTGAGCTGAGGGATAGGGTTCGGGCTTGGAAACGTTGTGGGTCGATGATGTCTCGCCTTGATCGGCGTCACCGGCGAGCAGCCAGGTAACATCGACCTCCAAAATGCGGGCGAGCAGCTCTGCCACATCGCGCCGCGGAATCGTCTTGCCGCTCACATATTGGCTCATCTGACTCTTGCCGAGTTTTTTGCCGAGCATCTCAGATGCGCGGATTACGTCCGACTGGCGAACGTCGCGATCGGACATAGCCTGTCGCAGGCGATCGCTAAACGTCTCTTGGGTCACAGGAACCTCCTTGCTGGCAAAGTTCAATTTACAGAACACGAATTGAACCAAGGTTCAATTTAGCAAGCAGTATAGCGCCGTGCTATTTCTAAAAGTTCAATTTCAAAAATAACATGACCCAAACCTCAAGATTTACCCCAAGGCGGTAACGACGTGCGCCCATTTAGAGGTATTCGAGAAAACGGGCGGCGGCAAGCGAAACATCGGCCGTTCGATATATGGCGTTGATCTGCCGATGGGGATGCCCTTCGAGCGGACGCACGGCAACATCGAACTGACAGCGGCGCATGATGAGCGCGGGAAGAATGCTCACACCCAGGCCGTCCTCGACCATAGCCATAATCGCATAGTCATCCCAGGTCGACAGTTTTGAGTGCACTGCCAGTCCCGCCCGACGAAACAGCGGCGTAATCTCGTCATCGGTGCCGCGTTCTAGCAGAATAAACTGCTCGTTGGCCAAGTCGGCAAGAGAGACGACCTCCGCCGTGGCAAACAACGAGCCTGACGGCACTACCGCCATTAACTCGTCACGCACCAAAGGCAGCGATGTCATGCCGTTTTCTCGGGGCTCACGAGGGATAAAGCCCAGATCGCAGCGACCCTCTGCCACCCATTGTTCAATCTCTGAATAGTCGCCCATCAGCAACTCGTAATCGACGTCTGGATGATCAGCACGAAAACGCGCAATCACCGGAGGCAGCACATGGGTCGCCACGCTCGAAAACGTACCGATGCAGATTTTGCCGCGCATGAGCCCGCGCATCTCATCCACCCGTCGCTGCAAGCGAACGAATTCCTCGCAGAGCGCCTCGACAGCCGGCATGACCTGCCGCCCGTCGGCAGAAAGAGCAACACCTTCACGACTGCGGTCGAGCACCTTAAAGCCCCAATCGGCCTCAAGATCGGCCACCATGCGGCTCACGCCCGATTGCGAGTAGCTCAGGCGCTCGGCAGCACGCGTAAAGCTTCCAGCGCGCACGGTCTCCAGCAGCACCTGCATCTTTTGAATATTCGTTTCCACGACATGCCTCCACCTTTGCATGAGTTTTTGTCATGTTTTCCATGCATTATATTCGCTTTTCTTCTAAAGCCAGTTCACCCATAGTGAACATGCACAGATATAGAGGGGACGGCAGCGCATGAACAACGGATTGATTACGTATTTAGCAGCATTGTTGTTGTTTGGCTCCAACGGCATCATCGCTGCGGCCATTGCACTCCCGAGCTCCGATATCGTGCTGCTGCGCACTTTTCTGGGAGCCCTTTCGCTTGTCGCCATCCTCGCCATTACCCAACGCCATAAGCTGCAGGCGCCTTCTCGCCCCCGCGAAGCCGCAGCGCTCCTCCTCTCGGGAGCCGCGCTGGGCGCCAGCTGGATTTTTCTGTTCCGTGCTTATCAGACGATCGGCGTCGGCGTTTCTTCGCTGCTGTACTACTGCGGCCCCATCATCGTCATGGCCCTCTCGCCGTTTATCTTTGGCGAAAAACTAACCGGTGGCAAAATCGCCGGGTTTATCGCAGTCGCCTGCGGCGCTTTTCTCATTGCAGCGCAAGGTCTAGGCGGCAATATGCCCATTGCGGGCATCGTCTGCGGAATCGCCTCGGCCTTCTGTTATGCATTGATGGTCATCGCCAGCAAGGGCGCGCCGCACATCGAAGGCCTCGAGAACTCCGCGCTCCAGGTGAGTGCCGCCTTTGTGACCGCGCTGGTCCTTACACTCGTCACCCAAGGCACCCCCTCATTCCTGTCCGCCAGCATCGCCGCAACCATCGATTGGCGCGCCGTCGCTATGCTCGGCATCGTCAACACCGGCATCGGTTGTCTGCTCTACTTTAGCGCCGTCGCCAAACTGCCCGTGCAGACCGTCGCTGTCGTCGGCTACCTCGAGCCGCTTTCGGCCGTCGTGTTCTCGTCCGCCCTTTTGGGCGAAGTCATAACACCGGTCCGCCTGATGGGCGCCGTGCTTATCATCGGCGGCGCGATCTTTTGCGAACTCGCCGGTAAACGCTCAGGCGCCAAGACCGGTATCGCTCAGGCAGCACGCGTCTAAAAGTTCCCTCTTCAGTTTCAAAGCAGGAGCGCGTCCGCGGTTATTACATTGCAGCAAAGCCATACAGCGGATGCGCCCCTGTTTTGAAATGCTACCTGCGTACATAAATAATCCCCAGCTGGGGATTATTATCTAAAATTACCCGATGTGCCAAACAGCTCTTGTATGTATAAAGACGGCATAAAAGTTATCTGTCCAAGACGGATAACCGGATGTCCAAGGGAGTCCACGTGGCGCACGCCAAACTGGAGGCAAACCTCCAAGACCAGCACGGTCAAGTACGTGGTAATCGCCATGAAGGCCGACAACCACAACGAGAGCGGCATCTTCGCCCTGTTTAGCCTGATGCACAAAGTGGCGCCATGGCTGATTCTACCTGCCATGATCGGCGGTGCGGCGCTGCTCGCCAATAACTCCAGCTCGAAGTTCAGATCGAGGACGCCGAGGAAATGGATGTCGATATCTTCTCGAACGACCTTGTCAACGGCAACGAAGCCGGTAGGGGCATGAACGTCGACCCCACCGAGCTGCTCGGGAGCGTCGCCGATACGCCCGAACAGCAACAGCCCGACGGCCTCGAGAGCGAACAACTCAACGACGCCAACTTCTAACGACGTCGCGCGTCGACGACAGCGGCCCTGCGCCTCACAGGAGGCGCAGGGCCGCTTTGCATTGCAGTAAGGCCGCCGGCTACGAACGACGCGGCTCGGGAACCACGAGCCTATCGGGGCTCGCGCCCTCGGCATCCATCAGGCTCACGTAGCGAATCGACGGATCCTCATACGTTGAGTAATAGTAATTGCCCGTGCGCGCGCTAAAGCATCCGGTGTAGATAGTCTTCTCGAACTTGCCGTCACCCATCTTGGACGCACCCTCGATCATCGCCACCCCCTCGAGCGAGCGGAACATGCGAATGACGTTCTCGGCCTCGCTGTCTTTTTGCGGGTAATTGGCATTGAGGTATGCCGCCTTTACAAAACGGCTCGGCGAATAGCAGTCACCCGGAATACCGCGCATGCCGGCACCCGCGCCATAGGGCTTGAGCTCGGCGCCACGCCATGTCGCCGTCTGAGGAAAATCGCTTGTGGCGGTAATATAGGTGCGCAGGTTTTCCATGTGCCACGGGAAGGTCGGCTGATTGGCAAGGGTGTCGACCGGATCGTCGTATACATGCAGACCGTCAGCCATCATCTCGACCACGATGCTGCGCCGGCTGTCGCCGATAATCCAATGGAGCAGCGACACACCCAGCCCCTCTCCGGCAGATTTGGCAACAATCACCGTGTCGCGCAGCGCAGCCTCGACCTCGTCGACCGTCGAGAACGTCGCTGCCACCCACAGGGGAAACTCATAGGCTGCGATATTGGTCTTGCCATCAACCGGGTCCTCGGCATACTCGGCATAACCGGGAAAGTTGAGCCCTGCCACAGCCAGACCCGCATCGTTACCACAGTCGAAAAACATAGGATAGTTCTTGTAATCGATGCACATGCCGATTACCGCGTGTGCCGCCGACGCATCGTCGATAAACGAATACGGGATATGGAACCCGCGGGGCATCACGCGAACCTGTTGGCCGTAGCTAAAGCTCCAGTCGAGGTTGCGACCCAGATACATGTTGCCGGAATTATCGGTAAATCGAATGCTCGTGCACATGGCGCCTCCTAGCCATACGTCCTTGTTAAGCTCATTGTTACCAAACAAATAGGCGCTAAACACAAAGGTCCGGACATGACAATAACGTCACGTCCGGACCACACAAGCAAGATAAACTCAACCAAGTCAACCTCGCAGGTCGTCTAAGGGGTCAAAATACCGCAGATTGTCACGAAAGAGGAGCGAAGCGTACTTAAGGTACGCGAGCGACGCTTGAGCGGCAAGGTGCGGGCTTTGGTCCCCTTAGACCAACTTTCCAAGACAGTGATCAATCATATGCTGGATCATTTGTGCCTCAAAGCCCGTGTAGTCGCGGCGGCACTCCTTCATCTTGCCGTCGACGATCTGGTCAAAGGCAACCTTGCACTTGATATAGCGCGTGGACTTGGTGATTTCGTCGTGCGTCAGGCAGCTCTCCTCCATCTTGCTGGCGCCCAGGCCAAACACCAGACGGGGGTTGTAGAGCACGTGGGGCTCGCCGGCGTCGTCCAGATAGACGCAGACCTTCTTGGTGACGCCAATCTGGTTGGCGGCAAGGCAGCCGGCGTCCTCGAGCGACTTGATGGTGTCGATCAGGTCCTGTGCGACCGACTCGTCCTCGACAGTCGCAACCTCGCAACGCTGGGACAGGATGGCCTCGTCGCGGCAGAGCTCTTTAATCATACGTTCCTCCAAAGAGTTCAATGTAACTGCTTAAGTATACGGTACCTACACATTTTCATGCGAAAAATACCGTCCGCCTGTTACAAAGCGCCGAACTTCAACATGCGAGAAGCATCGACCTTCCAAAGGCGATATAGTAGGTAAGTTCGTGTCAATCGGCCTAAACTCGGGGCCGAACAAGGAAAGGGTATGCATGGACGAACTTTTTCACGTCAGCGAGCGCAAGTCCACAATCGGGACCGAACTTCGCGCTGGACTGACAACATTCCTGGCGATGGCCTACATCATCGCCGTCAACCCTGCGGTGCTCTCGGGCGCTGGCATCGATGCGGGAGCGCTCGCCTGCGCCACCTGTCTGGGCGCCGGCATCATGACCATCTGCATGGGCATCTTCGCCAACCGCCCGCTCGCCTGTGCGTCGGGCTTAGGCGTCAACGCGATGATCGCTGGAATCACCACCACCGTCTGCGGCGGTGACTGGCACGTGGCCATGAGCGTCATCTTCCTTGAGGGCGTCGTCATCTTGCTGCTCGTGCTTTGTGGCCTGCGCGAGGCCATCATGGACGCCATCCCCGTGGTCCTGCGCCACGCAATCTCGGTGGGTCTGGGCCTGTTTATCGCCATGATCGGCCTGTGCGACGCCGGCATCATCACCGCTGGCGCCGGTACGCTCGTCGGCCTGGGCGACATCACCTCCCCCACCTTTATCGTCGGCATCATCTCCATCGTCGTGACGGTTGCCCTTGCTTCCCGCAACGTGCCGGGCTCGCTGCTCATCGGCATCATCGTCGCCGTTATCGCCGGTATCCCCCTAGGTGTGACCCATGCTCCGACCGGTATCATCGCCCCGCTCGACTTCTCGAGCATCGGTGGCCCCATCGCCGACGCCGGCGGCGTGCTCGCCATCGTCAAGGTCCTTACCGACCCCACGCTCCTCGTCATCTCGTTCTCGCTGCTCATGAGTGACTTCTTCGACACCATGGGCACCGCGATGGCCGTGGCCAAGCAGGGCGAGTTCCTCACCGACGACGGCAACGTCGAGAATATCAAGGAGATCCTGATCGTCGACTCCGCCGCCGCTGCTGTGGGCGGTTTTATGGGCGTCTCCTCCATCACCACCTTCGTCGAGTCCACCTCTGGCGCTGCCGACGGTGGCCGCACGGGCCTCACCTCCGTCACCACCGGCGTGCTGTTCATTCTCGCCGCGTTCTTCTCCCCCATCGTCACCATCGTTTCCAGCGCCGCCACCTGCGGTGCTCTGGTCTACGTCGGCTACCTCATGATGAGCGAGGCCTCCGAGATCGACTGGTCCGACGTGTCGCAGGGTTTCCCAGCGTTCATGATTGTCGCCGGCGTGCCCTTCACCTACTCCATCTCTGCCGGCATCGGTCTGGGCTTTATCGCCTACGTGGTCGTCGCGCTCTTTAAGGGCGAGGCCTCCAAGGTCAAGCCGCTCATGTGGATCGCAGCACTCGCCTTCCTCGTCTACTTCTTTGTAGCGTAAGGGCAAAGCTGCTAAAGCAAAACCTCAAGGCGCAGAGTCGTATCAAGCGGCTCTGCGCCTTTCTTTTAGCGACGGTCCCTACGCCGACGTGCGACAATCGTATTTGTAGATGTCGAAATGCAGAGAGAAGCTTGTCATGGAAGCGCGTCAAAAGCAGATAACCATTCATTCAAAACATGTCGAAAGCGCGCCCGTCATTTACCTTCCCGCGGTCATGGGTGACGGCACCGAGGTCTATAGCCGTTGTCTTGAGCTTGATTGCCCGCCATTCACCCTGGTCGCCATTGGCGGGCTCAATTGGAATCGCGAGCTGAGCCCTTGGGAATGCGACGGAACCGTGCGCGATGCCGAGCCCTTTGGTGGACAGGCGTCCGAGTTTCTCGATGAACTGCTGAATCGGATAATCCCAGAGGTCGAGCCATCACTTCCCTGCCCGCCTACCTGGCGCGGCATTGCCGGTTACTCATTGGCGGGCCTCTTTTCGCTTTGGTCGCTCTGGCAGACCGATGCCTTTGACCGCGCCGCAAGCGCATCGGGGTCCCTATGGTTTCCCGGATTTCTCGATTACGCACACGGGCACACGATGCCAGCCGCGCCCAACGCCGTCTATCTATCACTCGGCAAAAAGGAGACCAAGACGCCCAACCGCATGATGCGGCACGTACTCGACGACACACGCGCAATGGAAAAACTACTCGGCGACCGAGGCATCCCCGCGACCTTCGAGCTCAACCCCGGTAACCACTTTGCCCAAACCGGTCTGCGCATGGCCCGCGGCATACACTGGATACTGACGCATTAAAAATGGCGCCCACGCGTACGCACGGGCGCCATTTTTTTTGATTTAGCTGAACACAACTACTACTCGACAGTCTCCTCGAGTTCAGAAACGGCGAACTCAAAGTCGTTGCCAGGCAGAATCGCGTTGAGCACAATGCCCACCAGCGAGCCCACGGCAAGGCCCGAAAGCGAAATCGTCACGCCGAACAGCTTCAGCACGATGGCACCGGCGGCGCTGTAGGCAATGCCGAGTGAAAGCACGAGCACCAGAGCGGCCACCAGCACGTTGCGGTTGTTCTGGAAATCGACCTGGTTCTCGATGAGGTTACGGACGCCCACGGCGCTGATCATGCCATAGAGCACGAGCGACACGCCGCCGATAACGCATGCCGGCATGGCGGCGATCACGGCAGCGAACTTGGGGCAGAACGAAAGCACGATGGCGCAGCACGCGGCAATGCGAATCACGCGCGGGTCAAACACACGCGTCAGGGCGAGCACGCCGGTGTTCTCGCCATACGTGGTGTTGGCCGGAGCGCCAAAGAGCGAAGCCAGAATCGTGGCGAGACCATCACCGAGCAGCGTGCGATGCAGGCCGGGATCGGCGATGTAGTTGCGCTCGCAGGTGGAGCCAATAGCGGATATATCGCCGATATGCTCGATCATGGTTGCAAAGGCCAGCGGCATGATGGTGATGATGGCCGTCGTGGCAAGGCCGCTATCGAACTGCGGCCCAAAGAGTGCAAACACCGTGTTGTCCCACACGACAGGCAAGCCAAGCCAGGGAGCGGCTGCGACGCCGGAGAAATCGACCTCGCCCAGCGCAGCCGCAACGGCATAGCTCGCCGCGACGCCCAGTAAAATCGGCACGATCTTGACCATGCCGCGACCCCAAATATTGCAGATGACGATTACGGCGACGGCAACCACGGCAACGAGCCAGTTAGTCTGGCAGTTGGCAATAGCGGAACTCGCCAGGATCAGACCGATCGAAATGACAATGGGGCCAGTCACCACCGGCGGGAAGAAGCGCATGACGCGCTTGGCACCAAACGCGCGGAAGAGCGCCGCAAGCACCGGGTAGAGCAAACCGGCGCAGGCAACGCCCAGGCAAGCGTAGGGCAATAGCTCGGCCTCGCCGTTGGGCGCGATTGCGGCATAACCGGCAATAAAGGCAAACGATGAGCCCAAAAATGCGGGGACCTTACCGCGTGACAGGAAGTGGAAGAGCAGCGTGCCCAAGCCGGCAAACAAAAGCGTTGCCGATACCGAAAGGCCGGTGAGCACGGGCACCAGCACCGTGGCACCAAACATGGCAAACAGGTGCTGCAGACCGAGCAGGAACATGCGCGGGCAGCCGAGCGACGAAGCGTCGTAGATGGCATCGGTGACGGCGGGCGTCGAGGACTGGGACATGGATGTCCTTTCGAATGGAAGGGCGCTCGGGCATAGCGGATAACCTGCCCGAACGATACGGTCCGAACCATTGTACGCGATACGCCATGTCTCGCACGCGCCGTCACTTGCAAACGGTACCGCTATTTCCAAACACGCTCGGCAATACGCTTGACCAGCGCGATCTTTGCCCACTGCTCGCCTTCGGTCAGCTTGTTGCCAATCTCGCAGCTGGCAAAGCCACACTGCGGAGACAGATACAGATTCTCAAGCGGCACGTACTTTGCTGCCTCATGAATACGCTCGACGGTCGCGTCCTCGTCCTCGAGCTCGGCTGCCTTGGTGGTCACCAGACCCAACACGACCTTCTTACCGGGCGCAACATACTTGAGCGGCTCAAAACCACCGGCGCGCGGAGTGTCGAACTCCAGATAGAACGCGTCAACGTCCTCATGCGCAAACAGGTACGGGGCGATGGGATCATAGCCGCCCTCAAAGGCATAAGTAGAGTGGTAGTTGCCACGGCATACATGCGTATTGATCACCAAGTCGTCAGGCTTGCCTGCGATGGCAGCATTGTTGAGCGCCACGCCCAGCTCGCTCACCTTTTGCAGGTCAACCGGGCTCATGCCGGTCTTGGACACAAAGTCAGTATCGCAATAGATGCCCCAGGTGCAGTCATCAAATTGGATGTTGCGGCAACCCGCGGCATAAAGATCGGCAATCACGGTGCGGTATGCTGCGGTGATGGCATCGGCGAGCTCTTCGTCGGTCTTGTAGACGGCGCGCAGGCTCTCCTGCTGGCCATCGCAGCGGTCGAGCGTGACTTCGGAGAACGTCTGGATCGGCGCCGGAATGGTTTGCCGCGCGACCTGGCTCTCCCCCTCGAGCGCCTTGACAAACTTGAAGTGCTCGACGAACGGATGGTTCTCGCCGCTAATAGGTCCGGTCACCACGGCGGTGTCGGCGGTAGTCTCCTCATCGTGGAACATATAGCCCGTACGCGAGGTGCGGCGCTCGATGCCGTTGAGACCCCACATAAAATCGAGGTGCCAGTAGCTGCGGCGGAACTCGCCATCGGTGATGACCTGCAGGCCGGCGGCCTTTTGCTTTGCCACCAAATCGCGAATGGCCTCGTCCTCGACTGCCTTAAGTCCCTCGGCATCAAGCGCGCCTGCCGCATAGGCAGCGCGGGCGTCCTTTACGGCTTGCGGACGAAGAAAACTGCCGACGATATCGGCGCGAAACGGCGCTTTGAGCTGGGTGGAATTGCTCATAGGAATCTCCTTTTGCATGGACTGCTTTGGCGAGAAAGAGTATGAGCGCACTCCTGGTTATCGTAAAATATGCGTTTATATATGTTTGCCATATAGTTTTCCTATAGCCATTTCGACAGCTCAAGACAGCAACATCAAACGCTATCGGTTAGATATGCCTCCGGATGGCCTCGATGTAAGACTGGCCGTAGCGCGTGAGCGTCGTATTCTTGCGCGTGATAATGCCGATCTCCATGTATTCATCTACATCGAGCGGAATCGAGATAATACCGGGGCCATTAAGCTCGTGGCTAATCACGCCCGAACACACCGTGTAGCCGTTGAGGCCCATGGCTAGGTTGAACAAGGTCGCACGGTCGCGCACGCGGATATTCTTGCGGCGCTCAAACGTCGAGGTCAGTTCCTCGGAATAGTAAAACGAGTTGTAGCTGCCTTGCTCGTAGGACAAAAACGGATACTCCTCGAGGTCATCGAGCGTCACGCTGGCGTGGTCCGCCAGTGGATGGTCGGCGCATACAAAGACGTGCGGCGTGGCGCAGAAGAGTCCTTCGAATACGAGCTCGTTGGCCGCCAGCATGCGCTCGATAACCTCGCGGTTATGTTCGGATAAGTACAGAATGCCCAGTTCACTCTTCATGTGCGCGACATCTTCGATGATCTCGTGAGTCTGTTCCTCGCGCAGGGTAAAGTCGTAGCGCGCGGCATCGAACTCACGGATCACGTCGACAAACGCATTAACGGCAAAGGAATAATGCTGACAGCTCACACTAAAGTGCGGCACTTGCTCGGATGCGCCCTTGTACTTGCCCTCGAGCAGGTCGGCCTGATCGAGTACCTGGCGCGCGTAGCCCAAGAATGTCTCGCCTTCCTCGGACACAATGACGCCCTTGTTGGTGCGCTCAAAGATGTGCACACCCATCTCGTTTTCGAGATCGCGAATCGACGCGGTAATCGAAGGCTGCGACACAAAGAGCCGGCGCGAGGCCTCGGTGATGCTGCCGCATTCGGCAACCTTAACAACATACCTGAGCTGCTGAAGCTTCATGACTTTCTCCCTAGACGTTCGTGACGCCATGACCCGTCGCGTCCACCTGGCGCATAAACGACGGCATCGCCCCCGTCGCGGCGCAGGCGGCAATCTCATGCAGAGCCCCGGCAACCGCATCGTCTGCCGCAGCACCGATATGCCAACGCGCGGAAGCCGTGACGGCCTCATTGGCATTGGCGACTGCAACGGAGTTGGGAACGGCATTAATCATGGGCAGATCGTTATCGGAATCGCCGAACACCGCCACCTCGTCGGGCGTTAGGCCCAAAGCACGCGCCAGCTCCAGCGTGGCACAGCCCTTGTCCCAACCAGCCGGAAGAATGTCAAACAGGCGCACTCGGTTGTTGGGAAACACAAGCGAGAGTTCCGGCACCTCGGCGGCAACGCGCTCGCGTAGCTCCGCGAGCCCTTCACGCGAACGGGCACTCCAGATATTCGCCTTGAACACCGGCGCGTCACCGACAACGGGACGGCACGGGGCCTCTTCGCCTTTGAGCCACGTGTTGCCGCCCGACTCCATAGCGCGATGCACGCGCTCGGGGTCGCTCGTCACACAATAGGCGTCATTGTCCCAAAAGTCATCACCCAGGCTGTAGACCTTCAGATAGGTATCATCGGTCTCTTGCTCCAAGTAGTCAGCCAAGCGAATAAGGGCGGTATTGTCGGTCGCATGCGAGGCTACCACCTCGCCGTCGACAAACATGACCTGGCCGTTGCAGAACGCACCGGTCGAGAAGCACTCGGAGCGATTACGAAACATCCAGCCCATCGCGGACGGCTGACGGCCCGAAACCGGGCCAAAGTGCAGGCCCGCCGCCTGCATGGCATGAATGCCCTCGATGGCGTAGTCGCTGGCGCCGTCATGCCCGGCTGGAATCAGCGTATCGTCCATATCGGTCAGCACAAGTTTGATCATAGAGTCCCCCAGTCATTTTCACCGTATCCATTGTAGCGACCTGCCAATAAGGGACAGGTTTATTTTGGCAGGTTTTATCTGGGAAAATGCGACGCCCCAGTTGCCACCTACCAAAATAAACCTGTCCCTTTTTGGCAGGTGCGCTAGTATAGGGAACAACAGATTCGATGCGGGAGTGCCGGCGGTGCAAACCACAAGGCTGAGAGGGCATGGGGCCCAATCCTTTGAACCTGTCAGTTAATGCTGGCGTAGGGAGCATGCCGCCTTTACAGGGGCGCTGTCTATGCACAGCGCCCCTTTTCTATGCCAAGGAGGCATGTGCAGTGATTGATTCGAAACAGCTTAAACAAAATGTGGTCAAGGCCGTGGAGGAGATTCGCGCCACCAACCCGATGGCCGGCTCCATCACCAACACGGTGACGATCGACTTTGTCGCCAACGCGCAGCTCGCCGTAGGCGGTTCGGCCGCCATGGTCTATCTGCCCGACGAGGGCGAGGCGCTCGTTGCCGGCGGCGGCGCCATCTATCTCAACATGGGCACGCTCTTCCCCATCTACGAGCAGACGATTCCCCGTGCGGCCAAAGCGGCACACGACGCCGGCAAACCCTGGGTGCTCGATCCGGTGGGCCTGGGCATCGGTAGCCTGCGCACCCAGCTGGTAAACGAGCTCAAGCAGTACAATCCCGCCATCGTGCGCGGCAACGCCTCCGAGATCATCGCGCTCGCCGGCCTGTGGGGTCTTGAAGGCGAGGCGGCTGACCTGAGCCGCGTGCGCGGTGTCGATACCACCGATACGGTCGACGCCGCCCGCGGCGCTGCCGTGGCACTCGCCCGCTACACCGGCGGCGCCGTAGTGGTCTCGGGCGAAGTCGACCTGATTACCGACGGCACGACCGTGGCCAAGTCCCACGGCGGCAGCCCGCTCATGTCCAAGATTACCGGCTGTGGCTGCTCGCAGGGCGGCGTCCTGGCCGTGTACGCTTGCGCCGCCGATCCGTTTACGGCAGCCATCTGCGGTACCGCTGTCTACAACGTTGCCGGCACGCGTGCTGCCGCTGTCGCTGATGCCCCGGCAAGCTTTAAGGTCGCCTTTATCGACGAACTCTACCGCGCGACCGCTCAGGATATTGCGAATAACCACCTCGAGCTCGAGGAGGCATAAGCCATGTCCGAACCCGCAACCGCTGCCGACATGAACACGCTCGTCGCCGTAGCCATCGCCCCGTGCGGCACAGGCGACGAGCTGTCCGCCGAGGTCGCCGAGGTCGTGCGCGTCATTCGCGAGAGCGGCCTTCCCAACCGCACCACCTCGATGTTCACCGAGATCGAGGGCGACTGGGACGAGGTCATGCAGGTCGTACGCGACGCAACCTTTGTGTTGGCAAGCAAGGGCATCCGCACCGAAGTCGTGCTCAAAGCCGATATTCGACCCGGGTTTACCGACACCATGACCGGCAAACTCGAGCGCATGGAAGCGCAGATCAAAAAGCAGGAGGAAGCACGATGAGCATCCGCGACAACCTTGATATCTCGGCCTATCTGGTACTCGGCCCCGAAAACACGCTGGGACGTCCCGTGGGCGATGTGGTAGCGCAGGCGCTGGATGCCGGCTTTACCTGCATCCAGGTGCGCTCCAAGGTGGCAAGTGCCCGCGAGATCATCGCGCTGACGGGCGACGCCGCGCAGGCTATCGCTCGCGCCGGCAAGACCGGCAAGGTCGCCCTGCTTATCGACGACCGTCTGGACTGCGTACTCGCCGCACGCGAACAGGGTATCGCCGTCGACGGCGTGCATGTGGGCCAGAGCGATATTCCCGTCGATGTCTGCCGCAAGCTTCTGGGCCCCGATGCCATCGTGGGCCTTTCGGCCCGTTGCGAGGAAATGCTCGAGTACGTCAAGACCGCCGACATGAGCCTAGTCGACTACCTGGGCATCGGCCCGCTCCACGAGACCGAGACCAAGCGCGACTGTGGACGCGCGGCAGATGGCTCCATCATCACCAAGAGCTTTGAGGACCTGGCCGCGCTCCATGCGGCAAGCCCCGTTCCCATCGTGGTCGGCGGCGGCGTCAAAAAAGCCGATCTGCCGCAGCTCAAGGCCACCGGCGTCGAGGGCTTCTTTGTGGTGAGCGCCGTCTGCAGCGCTGACGACCCCCACGCCGCAGCCAAGGAGCTTGTCGACACCTGGCAGCAGGCATAGGCATAGGCCGAGCAGCTGATTCGCAGCCTCATATCTTCAATAGCGCAAAGCGCATCCCAGTTTGGACCTCCATTCTGGGATGCGCTTTCCATATAGAGAGTCAGCGGGAAACTGTGTCCCAGTCTAGACGTAGATTCCGGGATGCACTTTCCGGAATCCGCCGTCTGGGAAACTGTATCCCGTTCTGGGCGCAAATTCTGGGACACGCTTTCCGAAATCCGCCCAACGGGAAACTGTGTCCCAAACTACGGC
>NZ_JBNPNG010000023.1:0-18067 GCF_050314535.1 Collinsella sp. SGI.095 | reverse complement strand
GGGCGTTGTAAACCTAAAGCCTCTACGGCTTAATTGTCTTTTCTATTTGAAGAAAATAAAACGAATGACCAGCGCGACTGCCGCGAAGGCAATGATCAAGAGCGCGATTTGGAGCCGGTGCTGTTTGCGTCGTCTGCTAGACGATATAAATATCGATTTTCCTTGCTTCGGCGTCTCTAAATAGCGGGCAGAATGCGTTAGGGTCTGCTTAGGGCGAGGCTCTCTTCGTTGTTGCTTAGCGGGTGTTTGGGCCTGCTCCTGGTTGCATGCGCTGTTTTTGGATAAGGGGGCATCTTTGAGATGCGCCGATTCGCTCGGTGCGACGCCCATATGTTTGCGACCTGATTGAGATTCTTCAAGGGTTTGATAACGATTGCGAGTTACATATTCAGGCTCTGTATCGTCAATAGGCTCTTGGGAAATATGGGGACGATGGTAGCGTATGGTCTGCGGATAGGTTGATTTATCGTTCTGCATCTGATCATACGAATTGTCGGAGGCTTGATCGTCCATGATGCCCTTAGGTTGTCATTAATATTGTGTATACGCTCATTGTAAGCCCCAGCTTTGTTTAGCTAGGGCACATTTGGTATTTAAGGCACGGTTCAAAGAACCTTGACCTCCTTAAACCTTAGTCACATAGACTTAGATATGCTTATAGATAGAGACTCAAAAAACTTTATATCAAAATGTATATATAAGAAATGGATGGGCATATATTAAAGCGTCAAAAGAAGTCCCTGCCACCTAGAAGATGGCTCGGCAGTCCCTTAAAGGAGTGGTAGTCATGGCAAGCATGGTTCCTTATCGTTCGGTTTTTGGTGTTCGTCCCTCTGCTAGCACGTTGTTCGATCTGTTTGATGATATGACCGATCTGGCAAACAACTCGATCGCCTCCAAGGCGTTTCCCGTTGATGTTGAGGACAAGGGCGACGGTTACGAGGTCAAGGCTTATTTGACCGGCGTCGCGAAGGACGACATCGACGTTGAGCTCAATGAGGGTCGTCTTTCCATTAGCGTGAATGTTGAGGAGAGCGAAGAGAACAAGGACAAGAACTACTTGCAGAAGGAGTTTTGCTCTTACAGCGCGACGCGCGGTGTGTACCTGAAGGATGCTTCGAGCGAGGGACTTTCTGCAAAGTATGCTGACGGCATCCTTACCGTTACGGTTCCTAAGATTGTCGAGAAGAAGAACGTTACGAAGATTTTCATCGACTAACGTTATCGGCTATTAACATCGGTGCCTGAGTTAAGGGGGCTGGGAAGCGATTCCCGGCCCCCTTTTCTATTTGAGACGGCCTACTGAATGGTCATGGGCCGATATTGCCCGGCGGGACGTATTGTGAGTTTATGTGGCCCCTCAACGCGGGTGGCGGTGCTACCAAGCTCGTTGTCGAGTGTTGCCCCAAGTGAGCTTGCGTAGCTTTTGACGGTAAGGCTTGGGCGATTGTTGTCTTGGCTAATGTGCATCGCGATAAGCTGCTCGGTGCGATCGGTTACCAGCGCGCGTGCGGCATCGGCGGCCTGATCGTTGGAGAGATGCCCTTTTGCAGACAGGATGCGTTCCTGAAGAAAGCGAGGATAGTCTCCTTGACGCAGCATGGCTACATCGTGGTTGCTTTCGAGCGCGAGAATGCGACAGTCCTTGAGCGTATCGATGGCATGCTTCGACAACTCGCCGGTGTCGGTGGCAAAGCCAACCGAATCGACCTGGGTATCAAAACGGTAGCCGACAGGATTGACGACGTCGTGCGATGTCGAATACGTTTGAATGTGGACCCCGGCAATAGAGAGGGCGTCACCTGGGTCGAATTCCTCAACAGACAGATGTGCAAGGCTTTCCTTTGATGCGAGCGTGCCCCTGCTGGAAAAGACCGGTCCGTTCCAATGTTTGCACCACACCTCAAGCCCCTTAATGTGGTCGCTGTGCTCATGGGTGACAACAAGGGCGGACACGTCGTCTGCCGAAAGGCCGAGCTCGGCCATGCGTTTGAGTGTTTCGCGGCGGGACAGTCCGTCATCGACCATAATGAGCCCCTGCGGGCCCTCGATGAGTGCGCAGTTGCCTTTAGAGCCGCTGCCGAGGATATGAAGGTGCAGGCGAGACATAAGATTCCAAAGGATACAATGAGTGCTGACGAATAGAGGAGGAAGCGAATGCCAACGGTATCACAGCATTACGGACACCATGCCGTACCCGGGGCAGTCGATGAGACCCGGACGAGGCAGCAGGCTGCTCCTGTGGTGCTCATGGTATCAGGCGGTGCGGACTCGACGGCACTGCTTCTTATGGCGTGCACATCAAAGCTGGATATCCAAGATGGACGCGGCGTTGCCCCCATTGCTCGCGAGCGCCTACATGTGCTTCATGTAAACCATCACCTGCGAGGCAAGGCATCCGACGGCGACGAGGCCTTTGTGCGCGAGCTCTGCGCACAATACGGCTTGCCGCTGTGCGTGGAGCACGCCTATTTTGATGGGGAGTCGGGCAATATCGAGGCGGCTGCGCGCGAGGTGCGTTATGCCGCGGCGCGAAGGTATGTTCGCGAGCTTTGTGCCAAGATGGGGGTGCCGAGAACGGCGGCGCGCATCTGTACTGCCCATACCTCTTCAGACCGCGCGGAAACATTTTTGATGAACGCCATTAAGGGGTCGGGCCCTGCTGGGCTCTCGAGCATTCCCCGCCGAAGGAATATTGTGGTACGCCCCTTGCTCGACCTAACTCATGGCGAGCTTGTGGGCTATCTGCAGGTGCATGGTCAGCCGTGGCGCGAGGACGAGACCAACGAAGATATCACGTATCTGCGAAACTACGTTCGCCACCGGGTAATGCCAGTGCTGGCGCAGCGTAATGCGAGCGTGTGCAAGACGATTGGCGCCGCCTGTGAGATCTTGGGTGATGAGGATGCGTTTCTATCCCAGTTGTCGGCACAGGCGTTTCGAAGCTGCCTGCGCAAAGAGGCAGCGGGCGCGCTGGTGCTCGATGCCAGACGCCTTGCTGCGGCCGAGGTGGTAATCGCGCGGCGCATCGTGCGACTGGCGATTAAACGCATCGATCCGGACGCTCGCCCAGAGATGCGCCATGTGGAGCGAGTCCTCTCCTGTGTTGCCGAGGGTGCGGGTTCGGTTACGCTTCCGGCGGGGATTGACGCACGTGTTGAGTTTGGCATGCTGGCGTTTAAGGCGCCGGCGGCTCGTGAGGGCTTGGTTGCGGACTGGATTAGCATACCCGGCCGTATGTCGTTGGGCGGGGGACGTATGCTGGTCACAGAAGCGATAGCCGTTGAGCCGGGATGCGATATCGTGCGCCGCGCCCGTGAGCTTGCGGCTGCTGGGGAAGTGGCAGCTTTGGTGGACGCGGCTGCCCTGGGTTTTGCCAACAGCGATAGCGAGCGGATCTTGGCGGGCTCGCGCGGCGAGGTTCCTGCCGAGGGGCGATTGGCGCGCCTGTGGGTGGACGGTCCCGCACCGGGAGACGTGATGTGCCCGTTAGGCATGAGTGGCCGAAGCAAGAAGGTATCCGACTTGTTGTGCGAGGCTCGTATTCCCGTTTCCGAGCGCACCGGCGTGCCCGTGGTAAGGACGGCACCGGGGGGTGTCGTGGTGTGGGTTGCCGGAGTTCGCGCGGACGAACGCTTTAAGTGCACGGCGGCGACGCGTGTGGCCTATCTGCTTCGCGTGGTTGACGCGGATTAGCCCCTCGCACCAGTTTTTCTGTGCGGCGTTGACGGTATTCCCGCGCTGATGGTGCACGGGCTGGAAAATATACCCCGTGCGCTGCTAGAATGTGTAGTTCGCGTCCATACGGCGGTGTGTGGGCGATTAAGCACAAGAAAGGGTTGTCATGGCTTCTCAACATCCGGATATCGAGAAGGTTCTGTTTACGCAGGAGGATATCGACGGTATCGTCTCTCGCCTGGGCGAGGAGATTACGCGCGACTACGCGGGTAAGGATCTGGTGCTGATTGCGGTCTTGCGCGGCGCCGTGGTCTTTATGGGCGACCTGATGCGCAAGATCGAGCTGCCGACCAATATCGATTTCATGGCCGTTTCGAGCTATGGCGACGGTGTGAAGTCCTCGGGCATCGTGCGTATCATCAAAGACCTTGATATCGATATCCGCGGTCGTGACGTGCTGATCGTTGAAGACATTCTGGACTCGGGCCTGACGCTCAAGTATCTGATGAAGAACCTCGAGAGCCGCAAGCCCGCTTCTCTGGAGGTCGCCGCCTTCCTGTGGAAGGACGTTGAGGACCGCATCTCGGCCATTACGCCCAAGTATGTTGGAACCCATTGCCCCGATGCCTTTGTGGTGGGCTACGGCCTCGACTATGCCGAGCGCTATCGTAACCTTCCGTATCTGGGCATTTTGAAACCGGAGGTTTATTCGTAAGATGCCCGACGACCGTAACGACTACAATTCCCAGACACCCCGGGACCCTAAGATTCCGGGGATGCCCGGAGGCAAGAAACCCACACGTACGGGCTGGCTGTATTTTCTTTTGGCTTGCGCACTTCTGGGCTACGCCTTCTTTAATATGGGCTCCGGCTTTGCCAGCTCCAGCAATACCGTTAAGCTCGCGACGAGCGAGATGGTGAGCGCTATCAAGCAGGATCGCGTCGAAGATCTGACCTATACGGTTCAGGACGGAAGCGTGACGGGTCATTACTGGAAGGCGAAAAAGGACAAGGGCGACACGAGTGAGCTCAAGAGCTTTTCCTCGACCTATGTCGGCTCCGATTCGCTTGCCGAGCTCATGGCGGAGCATCCCGACACTAAGTACATCGTCAACACCAACGACCCCGATTTTTGGGGCGACTTGGCGATGAGCGTACTGCCGACGATTGCCCTGATCGCCATCATGTTCTACTTTATGCGCCAGATGATGGGCGCCAATAATAGGAACATGCAGTTTGGCAAGACCAACGCCAAGACCAACGAGGCTACGCGTCCCAAGGTCAAGTTCGAAGACGTTGCCGGCGTGGACGAGGCTGTTGAGGAGCTCGAAGAGATTCGCGATTTCTTGAGCGATCCGGACCGTTATCGCAAGCTGGGTGCCAAGATCCCGCGCGGCGTTTTGCTGGTGGGCCCTCCGGGTACCGGTAAGACGTTACTGGCCAAGGCCGTTGCCGGAGAGGCCGGTGTCCCGTTCTTTAGCATCTCGGGCTCTGACTTTGTCGAGATGTTCGTGGGCGTCGGCGCCAGCCGCGTGCGCGACCTCTTTAAGGAGGCCAAGTCTCAGGCTCCGTCGATCATCTTCATTGACGAGATCGATGCCGTGGGACGTCAGCGCGGAGCCGGCCTGGGCGGCGGTCACGACGAGCGCGAGCAGACGCTCAACCAGCTGCTGGTCGAAATGGACGGTTTTGAGGAAAGCGAATCGGTCATCCTGATCGCCGCGACCAACCGCCCCGATATTCTGGATCCGGCATTGCTGCGCCCCGGTCGTTTTGACCGCCAGGTTACGGTCGACCGCCCGGATGTGAAGGGGCGCGAGCAGATCTTGCGCGTGCATGCCGAGAACAAGCCAATGGATGAGGACGTTAAGTTTGAGAAGCTCGCCCAGATGACCGTTGGCTTTACCGGTGCCGATCTGGCAAACCTGCTCAACGAGTCCGCGCTGCTTGCCGCTCGCCGTCATCGCTCCGTGATCTCGATGGACGAGGTCGAAGAATCGATGGAGCGCGTGATTGCAGGACCGCAGCGCAAGGGGCGCGTGATGACCGAAGCCGAGCGCACCACGATTGCCTACCACGAGAGCGGTCATGCTCTGGTGGGTCACATCCTGGAGCACTCCGATCCGGTTCACAAGATTTCGATTGTCAGCCGCGGTCAGGCTCTGGGCTATACGCTGCAGCTTCCGCAGGAGGATCACTTCCTCAAGACCAAGAACGAGATGCTCGACGAGCTTGCCGTGTTCTTGGGCGGTCGCGTTGCCGAGGAGCTCATGTGCGATGACATTACATCGGGCGCGAGCAACGATCTGGAGCGCGCGACCAAGATGGCGCGCGAGATGGTTACGCGTTTGGGCATGAGCGAGGAGCTGGGCACGCAAGTGTTTGGCGAGGCACAGCATCAGGTGTTCCTTGGTCGCGATTATGCCGATCACCAGGATTACTCCGAGGAGACGGCGCGCCGCATCGATATCGAGGTTCAGCGCATCATGCGTGAGGCCCATCGTCGTGCTGTTGAGATTTTGGATGCCCGTCGCGATCAGCTCGATCTGATGGCGAAGGTGCTGCTTGAGCGCGAGACCGTCGAAGGCGACGCCGTGAACGCCCTGCTTGACAACGACTGGGATGCCTACCTTGAGCGCGAGGGCGACATTCTGGCAGCCAAGGAGGAGCGCAATGCCAAGGCGGCCGGCGTGCCGACCAAAAAGCGCGCGCCTCGTATGAGCGAGGAGGAGCTGGCGGCTGATGCCGCAGCTTTTGCGCAGGCGGCCATGCAGGAGGATGCCGAAGTCGCATCCGATAGCGCTGACGATGTCGAGGCTGCTGACACAAAAAAGGCCGATGGCGACACCGAGGCCGACGAGTAATCTTTGTCGTGAGAGCCTCCGCGGGGAAACCTGCGGAGGCTTTTTTGAGCGATATGGGGCCATCTGTTGATTGGGGACAGACTTAAATGAGCGTTTTCACGCATTTAAGTCTGTCCCCAATTAACATTGCTGCGGTACTTTGCTTGACTAAAGCGTACAATACCGCCTATGCGAAAGGGGAACAGATGATCAACGAAACCATGTTTGCTCGCGGAGCGGAAAGCTCTATCATCCGCGAGATCTTTAGCTATGGACTTGAACGCAAGGCACAGATCGGTGCGGAGAACGTATTCGATTTTTCGCTGGGCAACCCGAGTGTTCCGGCGCCCGCTGCCGTGGCGGAGTCCATCAAAAAGGCCTTGGAGCTGCCGAGCGACCAACTGCACGGATACACGCCCGCACCAGGCCTGCCGCAATGTCGTGTCGCTGTGGCCGAGTCGCTCAACCGTCGTTTTGGCACGAGCTATGAGGGTAAAGATGTCTTTATGACCGTGGGTGCGGCGGCTTCGCTCACCTGCACGCTCAACGCTGTTACCAATCCCGGTGACGAGGTCATTGTTATCGCCCCGTACTTTCCGGAGTATCGCGTGTGGATTGAGAAGGCCGGCTGTACGTGTGTCGAGGCACCCGCCGATGAAGACACGTTCCAGCTGAGTGTGGGCAACGTGCTCAAGGCGATTACTGATAAGACGGCGGCCGTCATTATCGACTCGCCCAACAACCCGACCGGTGCCGTATATACGCGCGACACGCTGACGCGACTGGCCAATGTTCTGCGCGAGGTCAATGCCAAGCGTGATCCCGAGAATCCGATTATGATCATCTCGGATGAGCCGTACCGCGAGATCGTGTACGGTGCCGAGGTGCCCTGGGTACCCTCAATCTACGATAACACCGTCGTGTGCTATTCGTATTCCAAGTCGCTGTCGCTGCCGGGTGAGCGTGTGGGTTGGATCTTGGTTCCCAACACCAATCCTCAGGCTGCTCGCCTTATGCCGGCCGTCGCCGGTGCCGCCCGTACACTGGGTTTTGTGTGCGCACCGGCGCTCTTCCAGCGCGTGATTATCGACTGCATCGATGAGCCGAGTGATGTCGAAGCCTATGCTCGCAACCGAACGGCGCTCACCGACGCATTGGCGGAGTACGGCTACACCTACGTTGAGCCGGACGGCGCTTTCTATCTGTGGGTGAAGGCGCTCGAGCCCGACGCAAACGCTTTTTGCGAGCGTGCAAAGAAGTACGAGTTGCTCGCGGTGCCTTCGGATAGCTTTGGCATGCCGGGTTGGTTCCGCTTGGGTTATTGCGTGAGTTACGAAACGATTATCAATTCGCTACCCGCTTGGAAACAGCTGGCGGACGAGTATTGTTAAAAGCAGAGCGCTCTGCCTACAATGTTTTACGTGAAACGGGGTTTGGTGTTAAACCGGACCCCGTTGTCATGGACGTTGTGTCTTTGGGATGGAGCGGTTTTACGACTATCGAAGGCTATGCGTACAATGAATATACGCGACGGCCATACCGGATAAGGAGACCTGATGCCCTACCTGCTTTCCTGTGACATTCATACCCATACGATGTTCTCTGCGCATGCATATTCGACCATTGAGGAGAATGTGTACTGGGCGGCAGAGCGTGGCCTGCAGGTGCTTGGATCTGCCGACCATCTGAGCTCTATGGTTACGGCTTGCCCCAATGACCTGCGCAGTTACCAGTTCTTTATCAACCAGGATATATGGCCGCGCATTTGGAGCGGCGTGTTGGTGCTGCGTGGCGCCGAGGCCGATATCGTTTCGCTGGACGGAAGCCTGTTTGGCGAGGACACTCCTGTCACGCTCGATATTGCCGGCGATTCGTACAGCCGTCAGCATTCGCTGTTCGATCGGGTTACGCGTAATTTGGATTATTTGGTTGCAAGCGTGCATAATCCGCAGCTCGCTGAAGGCGCGACGCTGGCCCAGACGACCGAGATGTATATCAATGCTCTGGAGCACCCCAAGGTGTTTATGCTGGGGCATACGGGTCGATCGGGCGTGCCGTTCGATATCGACGAGGTGTTGCTTGCTGCTAAGGCTAAGCACAAGATCATCGAGATCAACAATCACAGTCTTGAGCATGGCGCGGATGCCGAGCATTGGGACGTGTGCCGCAAGATTGCCGAGCGGTGCGCCGAGCTGGGCGTGGGGATTGGCGTCTCGACCGATGCGCACATTGGTATGGCAATTGGTAAGCTCGATCAAGCGCGCAAGATGCTCGACGAGATTCACTTTCCGCTGGATTTGATCGTGACGCGCGATCGCGAGACGCTACTGCGCGAGATGGCGGCAGCCGGCGTGTGTGACCTGCGCAAGAGGATGTAGCGGAGTTCATAAACCAAGTAAGGGGGCGGCCCAGACGGGTCGCCCCCTTCTTGTACCGGTGGATTAGCGGCGCTCGAGGACCGCTACAGTTTCGGTGTGGTCGGTATGGGGGAACATGTCGACGGGCGTGATCTTGAGCAGGCGATAGCCACCGTCGAGGAGCTGGTGCAGGTCACGCTCTTGGGTCACAGGGTTGCAGCTGATATAGGTGATGCGGCGAGGTCTAAGCGCGCAGGCGGCTTCGAGGAACTCGGAGGTAGAGCCGGCACGCGGCGGATCGATGGAAAGGACGTCGATGCGCTCGTTGTTGTCGGCGGCATCTAGGATGTAGTCGGTGGCATCGTCGGCCATAAACCAGGCGCTGCGGGTAAGACCGTTGAGCTCGGCGTTGCGGCGTGCGTCGGCAATGCCCGCCGGGTTGCGCTCCACGCCAAGTAACATGATGCCGATGCCCTTGTTCTGAGCTTCTTTAGCTGCGCAAAGACCGATGGTGCCGCTGCCGCAGTAGGCATCCATGAGAACATCGCCCTGGTGCAGATCCATACCGTCGATAGCGAGCTGGTAGAGCAGCTCGGTCTGCTGCGGGTTGGTCTGGTAGAACGCGGTGGGGGAGATATCAAACTCGCAGCCGAGTAGCTGGTCGCGCATGCATTCAGCGCCATACACGATGTGGGTTTCCTCACCCAGGATGGCGTTGCCAGGGCGTCCGTTGATGTTTTGGGCGACGGTGACGATACGCGGATCGAGTGCGGCGATGGCCTCAAAGAATTCCTGCGCATGCGGCAGGTCGCGCTGGGCGGTAACGAGGGTGATCATGATCTGGTCGGTGCGCCAGCCGCAGCGAACGACGGCATAGCGAAGCAGGCCCAGATGCTTGTCCTCGTTAAAGGCGGGAATGTGCAGGCGCTCGGCCTCACGCGCAATGCCGTTAAGAATCTGACGGGCTCCCGGTGCCTCGACGGGGCATTCGGGAACAGCGACGATTCTGTGCGTGCCGCGCTCAAAAAAGCCGCAGCGGACAGCGCTCCCTTTGCCGGGGGCAAAGGGAGTGGCGGCCTTATGGCGAAAACCACGCGGCGCAGGATATTTGCCCGGGTCGCCCAGAGTAACGTCCATACCGCGAATGGGATCGACGGTTATGCCCTCACGCTCGCAAAGAGCAGCAAAAAGTTCATCCATAGCAGCCTGCTTGGTCGCCAGCTGCTTCTTATAAGGCCTGTTGAGCGCCGTGCATCCACCGCAAGCTTTCATGATGGAACAGGGCGACTTGGGATCAACGGCCTTATGAGCGGACCGGGACGACTCATTATGCGAGCGCTTGGAACGAGCTTGAGGTGCCTTACCCTCGCTCCGACGAGGGCTGGGACGCTTGGTCTTAGCCTTGCCCTTGGCCGACTTACCCTTCGTGTCCTGAGACGACTTGGATTTCTTAGAAGATTTTTTCTCTTCCGACCCCTCAGCCGCCTCGATCAAAGCACGACGAGCCTTACGCTCCGCACGAGATTCTGCCATCAATAACTCCACTAATTCATGAATTAAAGCTGCAAGTATTGTACCGTGCCAAGCCAGCAGACGATATGCAAGCGGTTTAATCGTGTCAGTGATAAGCCCAACGACGGTTGCCCGCCGCGTGAGGGGTGTGGGGGTTAAGTTTATCGCGAGTTCCGCACGAACAGGAGGCCACTTAATGTGGCCTCCGTCGTGAGCAGGACTGTAGAGCAGGAAACTTAACCCCCACACCCCTCACGCGGCGGGCAAACTCGCCTTGTGCTCTATCACGCTAAAGTGTATGATTCTGAACGTTACATGACTCACTTTACTTAGCTAAAGTGCCATCAAGGGGGAATAACATGAATACCGATATGTCTCGTCGTCAGTTTGTTGGTCTAGCCGGCTCGCTCGCCACGGTGCTTGGCCTTGGTCTTGTCGGCTGCGGCGGTGGTGCCGACAAGGGTTCCACTGCCGGCTCTGCCGCGGCAAAGGACGCCAAGGGCGTTGTGGAGTCTAAGAAGCTCGTGGTGGGCTTTGACAAGTCCTATCCTCCGTATGGCTTTGTGGGCGACGATGGCGAGTACACCGGCTTTGATCTCGATTTGGCCAAGGCAGTTGCCGATAAGCAGGGCTGGGAGGTCAAGTACGAGGCCATCGACTGGGACGCCAAGGATACGCTGCTCAACTCGGGCGCCATCAACTGCATCTGGAACGGCTTTACCATGGAGGGCCGCGAGGACGACTACACGTTCTCCGAGCCGTACATGCTCAATGAGCAGGTGCTGGTGGTCAAGAAGGATGCGGGCATCAAGAGTTGGGACGACCTTGCCGGCAAGACCGTGATTACCCAGACCGATTCTGCCGCACAGGATGTGCTAGAGGGTGACCAGAAGGATCTGGCGGCGACGTTTGCCACGCTCGATACCATCGGCGAGTACAACACGGCTTTTATGCAGCTCGAGAGCGGCGCGGTCGATGCGGTGGCTTGCGACCTTTCGATCGCCCAGTATCAGCTTGCCGCCAAGCCCGATGCCTATACGCAACTTGACAAGCCGCTGTCCAGCGAGCACTACGCCGTTGGCTTTAAAAAGGGCGACACCAAGTCGGCCGACGCCGTGACCGAGTCGCTCAAGGCGCTCTATGAGGACGGTACAGTCAAGGACCTGTGCGACAAGTATGCGAGCTACGGTCTATCCTTCGACAACTGGGTTTTGAAATAGCCACAGCACCCAACCTTGCGGCTCCAACCCTCCTCGCGTACCAAAGTACGCTTCGTCGGGCTTGTCGCTCGCAATCTTGGGCACTGTGCCTATTTCAATTAACACCTGCTGTTCTGTTGCTGTGAAAGAGAGCTTGGGTTGTCTATTCAGGTCATGATGCAGATGCTTAGCCAGGGTTTCTTGGTCAGTTTGCAGTTGTTTGTGCTCACGCTGTTGGGCTCGATTCCCTTGGGAATTCCCGTGGCGTTTATGCGTATGAGCAGAATCGCGCCGCTGCGTTGGATTGCGCGCATCTACATTTCGGTCATGCGCGGTACGCCGCTCATGCTGCAGATGTTTGCCATCTACTTTGCTCCGTATTATGTCTTTGGTATTTCGCTCACGCCCGATTCCAAGTGGACAGCGTGCGTTGTGGCATTCATCATCAACTATGCCGGCTACTTTGCCGAGATCTATCGCTCGGGTTTGCAGTCTATCCCGCGTGGTCAATATGAGGCCGCCGAGGTGCTGGGTTACTCACGCCTGCAGACGTTTTTGTACATTGTGATGCCGCAGGTCGCCAAGCGCATTTTGCCGGCGATGGGCAACGAGATCATCACACTGGTCAAGGACACGTCGCTGGCGTTTGCCATCGGCGTGGGGGAGATGTTCTCGACGGCCAAGGCACTGGTTGCCTCGCAAGTGAGCATGGTGCCGTTTGCGATTGCGGCACTGATCTACTGGGTCTTTAACTTTGTGGTCGAGATGCTGCTGGGCGCCGCCGAAAAGCGACTTGACTACTACCACGACTAGCCTGTTCCGTCGTGCTTTTCAACACATGGAGGTTCCCGTGTCCGGAACGGTAATGAATATAACGAGCGCGCGCAAGGCGTTTGGCGGCAATGAGGTGCTCAAGGATATCTCGCTCGAGGTAAAGCGCGGCGAGGTCGTGGCGATTATCGGACCTTCGGGCGGCGGTAAGTCAACGCTGTTGCGCTGCGCCACGCTGCTCGAGACGCTTGACGGCGGCTCGCTTTCGTTTGGTGATCTAGCCGTTGCGACGGATGCGGGATCGGGCACGGTGTATGCGAAAGGCGATGTGCCCAAGCAGGCGCGCTCGCGCTTTGGCCTGGTGTTTCAGAACTATAATTTGTTCCCGCACTATACCGTGATGAAAAACATTACCGACGCTCCAATCCGCGTGCTCAAGCGCCCGCGCGAGCAGGTCGAAGCACGTGCGCGTGAGTTGATCGCGCAGATGGGGCTTACGGGCAACGAGAACAAGGTGCCATGCGAGCTTTCGGGCGGTCAGCAGCAACGTGTGAGTATTGCGCGCGCCTTGGCGCTCGATCCAGAGATCTTGTTCTTCGATGAGCCGACCTCGGCACTCGATCCCGAGCTAACGGCCGAGGTGCTGCGTGTCATTAAAGACCTTGCCGCGCAGAATATGACGATGGTGATCGTGACCCATGCGATGCAGTTTGCGCGCGATGTTGCCGATCGCGTGGTCTTTATGGACGGCGGTCGCATTGTAGAGGAGGGTCCTGCCGAGCAGGTTATCGGCCATCCGCGCGAACGGCGCACGCGCGAGTTCCTGAGCCGTATCGAGGGCTAGGCTCAAGTAGACATTGAGGCGAAACCGCTGCAGGTCTTATGGCCTGCGGCGGTTTTTATTTGCGCCGATGGGGCTTAATAACCGCCTCAGGCGTTTGCCCCCTCCTCTCGCCGCCCGTATTCATACGTGCGCCGAAAGGTGTGCATGGACAGTCGCCCGCGAGGGTAGGGTGGTGGCATAGGACATTTGGAGGGTGAGCCGGATCGGCTGCCGACCATGCTGCTCCCGGGACGGCATCGACCGCGAACTCTCCCCGTTGGCGTCGCGCATTGCGCGCGGCCCTGCAAGGAGGTCATTATGGGTGCTCCCAAGACCGGTAACGTAAGGAACGTGGTGCTCGTAGGCCAAGGTGGGGTGGGCAAGACTTCACTCGCCGAGGCCATGCTCCACCTTTCCGGCAAGACCGCCCGCCTGGGCGGCCACGACGGCACCAAGCCCACGCTCGACTATGACCCCGAAGAGGTCAAGCGTGCGTTTTCCATCTCGACGACCATTGCGCCGATCGACTGGAAGGGTGCGCGCATCAATGTGCTCGATGCCCCGTGCTACCCCGATTTTATCGGCGACGCCTTTGCCGCGATGAGCGTCTGCGAGACGGCTCTGTTTGTGGTCGACGCCGAGGCCGGCCCGCAGCCTACGACGGTTAAGCTCTGGTATGCCGCCGAGGACCTGCGTCTGGCGCGTGCGGTGTTCGTAAACCGCCTGTCGCGCTCCGAGGCCAGCTTTGCGACCACGATGGACCTGCTGCAGGAGCGCTTTGGCACGCGCCTGGGCGCCGTGACCCTTCCCTGGGGCGAGGGCGAGGACTTTGACGGTATCATCGACCTGGTGCGCATGAAGGCGCGCCATTGCAACGGCGCCGAAGCCGTTGAGTCGGAGATTCCCGAGGAGTATCGTGCCCAGGCCGAGGAGGCCCATGACCATCTGTGCGAGCTGGTGTCCGAGGCTGACGACGAACTGATGATGAAGTACTTGGAAGGCGAGGAGACGCTGACGCAGGAGGAGCTTGAAGGCCTGCTGTCGAAGGCGATCGCCGAGCGCATCTTTGTGCCGGTCTTTGCGGGCGATTGCATTAAGGAGCAGGGCGTCAACTCGCTGATGGACGACATCGCCACGTACTTCCCGGCGCCGACCGACTATGGTGAAATGCCGCTCATCGACGGTGATTCGCTCAAGATCTCGAGCGACAATGACCGCCCGGTGGCGTTTGTGTTTAAGACCCTGGCCGATCCTCAGCAGGGTCGCATCAGCTTCATCAAGGTGCTGACGGGCACGCTTGAGCCGGGCCTTGAGCTGATCAACGCGCGCACCCGCAAGAGCGATCGTCTGGCTCACCTGTATGTGATGTGCGGCCGCGACATGACCGAGGTCGGTCACGCCTATGCCGGCGATATCATCGTGGCGCCCAAGCTGGCGGCCGAGACGGGCGATACGCTCTCGATTACCGGCAAGGTCGAGGCTGCGGCGTTTAAGTTCCCCAACTCGCAGTACCGCATCGCCATCGAGGCCGAGAATCGCGGCGACGAAGAGAAGCTCTACACGTTTATCGAGAAGGCATGCAAGGCCGATCCGACCATGAGCATCGACCGCGACGAGGAGACCGGCCAGACCATCATTTCGGCGGTGGGCGAGGCGCAGGTTTCGGTCCTGCTCAATCGTCTTGAGGACCGTACCAAGGTCGCGGCCAAGAGCGTGCCGATTCGCATCCCGTATCGCGAGACCATTCGCCGCACGGCAACTGCCCAGGGCCGCCACAAGAAGCAGACCGGCGGCGCCGGCCAGTATGGTGACTGCTGGCTGCGCGTAGAGCCGCTCATTGGGCCCGACGGTACGAGCGACGGCTATGAGTTTGTGGACGAGGTCGTAGGCGGCCGCATTCCGCGCTCGCTGATCCCTGCCGTGGACAAGGGCGTTCAGGAGACCATGAAGGACGGCATCATTGCCGGCTACCCGCTTACGGGCATTCGCGTGGCTGTGTACGACGGCTCGTATCACAGCGTCGACTCCAACGAGATGGCGTTCCGCGCGGCGGCTCGCATCGGCCTGCGCAAGGCATGCGCCGACGCCGACCCGGTGGTGCTGGAGCCCATCGAGGAAATCACGGTGACTATTCCCGAGAGCTACGCCGGCGCCGTGATGGGCGACATCTCGGCCTCGCGCGGTCGCGTGACGGGCATGGAGACCGATGAGCGCGGAGACACCGTGGTCATCGCTCAGGCGCCTCTCGCCGAGCTGACGGATTACTCGACGCGTCTGCGCTCCATCACGCGCGGCACGGGCGACTTTACCATGAAGCCTGCGGGCTATGAGCAGGCGCCTTATGACGTTCAGGCCAAGCTGGTCGAGCGCTATGAGGAGGGCCGCGCCAAGTAGCGTTGGGCGTTGTCTGTAACATACATGCCGATGCAAGGGCCGCTCTGGGCAATCCAGGCGGCCCTTTTTGATCCCTGGGGGATGGAGGAAAACGGTCCATTTAGGTTTTGGGGCAGCTTGGCCGGCCCTAGTCTCCCGAGGCCTGATTGCGGCCGGTAGCGTAGTCGATCTGCACATGCGGCTGCAGGTTGTAGCAATATACGTGGAAGCACAGGGTCTTGCCGTGGTCCTCGACCGATTGCGCCTCAAGACGCACGCCACGGCAGACAAGTTCCTCTTCGTTATATATGGGCGTGACGCGGTAGAGCACGTGGTTGCCCGTTTCGCGGATGTAGTCGAGGATCTGTTCTTCAAACGGTAGCATGCCTGTCTCGTTGAGATAGCGCGTGCCGGTGAGGAGATTCTTGCGGTTGGCGTTTTCGCCGCAGAGCGACCAGGCGATGAGGTGACAGCGGTTGTAGAGGCTCTGGCCCGGAATAAAGTCGTAGCGTTGCTGGCGCCATCCGGCGGGATGGATACGCGAGATATCGCCGCGCTCGCCTTGACCGAGCGATTCGGGGCCCACGCAAGCGAGCGCTTTGCGGGTGCGGCCCAGGCTGTCGAGCTTGGAGAACTTCTTAAAGCAGCCCTCTTCGGCGGCGTGCTCGTATTCATCGAGCGTGAATGATGGTGTGCCGAGCGCGTGCGTGCTGTCGGCTCGCAGGGCAACATAGGGGTTGCCGGCGTAGTCGGGAATGCTGCTGAGATATACGCTGCGGGCGCGGTCGAGATCGGGGTTTTCGACCTCGTCGATGGGGGTGGCGGCCCCGTCTGTGGAAGCGTCGTCACCGGTGTCGGGTGCGGCGGAATGTGGCTTGTCGCCAGAGTTCGGGCTGTTTTGGGAGTCTGTGGAGTTTGCCGTTCCCGATTCGAGTCGGGCAACCAGGTCTGCCTCGTCGTCGGTGCGGCTGGGACTCTTGTCTTGCTTCTCGGCCAGAGCCGCCGCCTGTTCATCACTTTGCGGCGAGAGCAGTCTGGGCGCCCCGTCGAGCGATCCCGTAAACAGCGCAAACCCCAGCACCACAGCGGTGCCGATAGAAAGTGCTTGCTTGTAGGCGGACTTGCGCGACATGGTGACTCCTGGACGGACGGTTGGGAATCTACCAGTCTAGCAGGAGCCGGCAGGGGCCGTTCTATCGAACAAATACTTAAGATTTGGGACAAACGCTACGGATTCATTTGCCTCATATTTGACGTATGGCTAGATCGAGGTAGAACCGAGCCAATTGAGTTTGCATTCGAGAATACGCTGCTCACCGGGCGTGCTGCTACCATCGAGTAGCGCGAGGAGCATCTCGGCCGCCTCTCTGCCTTCCTGGTCGACGGGCTCAATGATGGTGGAGACGGTCGGCGTGGTGAGGTTGGTCCAGTCTTCGCAGTTGAGTCCCAAAAGACCGATTTGCTGCGGAAGTAGATGGGCCATGGGCTGGAGGGCCTTGTAGACACGGGGAAGTGCCCACTGATTTTGCACGAAGATAAGGGTTCGCTTGGCGGGGTTGAGCTTGTATTTAAAGTACTCGGTAAGCTCACTGACCGACGGCTTGTTGTGGTCGATGGAAATCGCTTTGTAGAGCTGTCCGTTCGCTGCCAGCGCTTCGGCATACCCCTGAAAACGCTCCATGCGGGTGCGCATTTCGGTCATGTTGGCGGCAATGGAAAAGAAATCTTCGTAACCGGCGTCGAGGAGTGCCTGCGTGGCGTTGTACACACCGTCGTAAAGGTTGGTCTTGATCCAGCTGGTACCTGGGCTATAGATGGCCGCATCGAAAAAGACGACCGGCTTGCCGGCGCGTCTAATGCGGTCGTGCACGGCTTTGAAGTTTGCCGTGGGCTGGATGATAAAGCCATCGACGCCCAGCGAGAGCATTTTGTCGACATACATGAGCTCGGTCTCGGGGTTAAAGTTGCTCGTGCAAACAACCGTCTGGTAGCCCGCGGGGAGCATGACCTGCTCCATGCCGTTGAGGACGAGGCCCGCCCATTTGTTAGTGTTATCCAAGATGATGATGGCGATGACGCGGGTCTGTTTGCCGGTGAGTGTTTGCGCCTGGGCGTTGGGGACGTATCCCAGCTCCTTTATAACGCGCGCGATCTTTGCCTGCGTTTTGTCGCTGAGCTTGTCTCGTTTGTCGTTGAGGTAATACGAGACGCTGGCTGTTGAAGTTCCCGCCTCGCGGGCGACGTCTGCGATCGTAACGCGCTGTTTGGTCACAGCGACTCCTTCCGACAAATTGCGTTGTTTGGCGCGGTGGTTCACGTTCGGGTTGCGGGCACACGATTCTGCCTGCCCTTTCGCCCTTTTATGAGTATGCAACAATACCGTATCCGTGGGGTCCGAAATTCGTGGCGGTTATGCAAGCCTGCCGTCTACCGAGAAATCTAAATACTTCTTGACTTTTAAAAAAGAGATCAAAAACGCAGGATTCATTTTTGGTTAAACGCATAACTAAA
>NZ_JBNPNG010000022.1:0-19554 GCF_050314535.1 Collinsella sp. SGI.095 | reverse complement strand
GTGCGACCATAACGGGAAAAGTCCATACCGCATTACCGGCCGCGTCAGAATCCATAAAAGTATAGCCCCTGGCCTTTAGCCCACTTTGTACCATTGCAAGCCGAAAACTCTCTCGTAATATCCATCCAGAAAGAGAAGAGAAATAGAGAACCATCAGGCGATCGACCGACCACAGTGAGCTATCCCCAAACACAAGAGTAAGCATGTGAGAAACTACAGGAAGTGCAGCTGAAGTTAAAATCGCAACCAATATATCGGCAATATCGATCGAGGCCGCTCCGTTCTGTTTTTGCTCGATCATAGTTGGCTCCAGTTCCGCAAATGAAGTCAGGCGCAACAGGCGATTAGCGTTAATTGAACCAGTTTAGAAAAAAGTTAAATAGCTAGTTTAGTAGCTTTTCGATTCGTTTCCCAATTTCCTTTTCGAGCTTAAATCGTTTCTTTTGATCATCAACTGCCCGGTTCAGATAATCCTCCCAGTAGTCAATTACGTTTTAGCGCAGCCATATGCCCGCGAGCCTTCTACTTGAAATGACCCTAGGAATATCATCGGCGATGAGTGGGAAGCGGAAAGACCCTTGCCTCCTTTTTCCGCCATCCCATTTTAAGAGGACAAGCTCACGGTCAAACCAATCCGACGTGGCCATCAACTTATAGACATGTTCATCCGAAATAATGAGCCCCCTTTTACAAAGCTCCTTGAGACACTACCGCAACGTGCTGGGAAGGGTTCCCGTGACCAGGCGAAAGGCCGTGGCGCGCATGTTGAAGGCGATCCACGCGCAGGAATCGTGCGAGGCATGCGGCAAGAAGGCCGAGGAGCTAGCGGACGAGTTGGGGTCGATGTGGCTCGAGCGGCCGCGAGGACGGTGCGCGGCGGGTTCGCCGAGACGCTGACCTACACGGAATTCCCGCCCGAGCGCTGGCGCCGGACCAGAACGGACAATGGAATCGAGCGCATCAACCGCGAGATCAGGAGGAGGAAGAGGGTCGTCGCGACCTTCTCAGACGGCAACTCAGTCCCCATGCTGATGACGACGGGGCTGAAGTACATAGTGGTGCACGATTGGGACAAGAGGAGGTGCCTGGACATGTCCAAACTAGAGGAGTTGGACGAGCTGAAGGAAAAGGCGGAGGGCTAGAAGAGAACGGTGTCGAGGACGGCAAAATCAATTTGAGAAAGAATATTGACGGTACCTGAAGCTAAATCTGTCCGTGCTGCTCCGGTTAGATTCTAAGCGCCGATGCGGACAACAATTCAAGACATTCGTTATTAGGCACAATCGATACCAGTTAATTAGCCACCTCAACAGCCATAACCACGATGAGCTGTAATACCAAAGACGGCCGAACAAACTGATGACCACTAGCCAATTCGACACACCATCGTAAAAACCTTAGTGTCTATCTCTCTCCGCTCGATGAACAACCGACAGCACAAAATCCGCAACGTTGGCAGCAGCGTTCACAGCAAGCCTTGCATGATAGTCCTCGATGTTCACCCTTGATGCCCCCACTCCGTGAGCATCGCCCTGTTTATTTCTCATCTGACCAATTGAGTCGACAATTTTATTGAGTCCATTTACCAAGTCACAAATTCTCCTATCCATTGTCTTATCAGCATGAATATTATAGAGGCATTTGACTTGAGAGAACATTTTTCCGACATCGCCGCTGCTCGAAGGCCGTTCTCCTTTGCGTTCGATAGCCCAACAGAAGACCTCTTCTAGTAATGTTCTCGCTTTAGTGAGAGCGCTATCGAAATTCCCAAGTTCAATATCTTCCTGGGCTCTATTGGCCATATCTTTAATATAAGAACGGTCAATCGTGTTGATTGAAGGAATAGACATCGCGGGCACGTCATCGACTGACGTAATGACGTAGTTATTACCGAAACATCTCAGCTCATGCCCACCAAAGAATAGAATGCTGTTAATGGCAGCGATAGCACCCTCAACAATCACGGCATGTCTCCGTTTTATTTCCTCCGGCGTCAGGCCAGAAAACTCTTTTTGGAAGCGCGCGAGGTTAAAGAAATAGGCCAACATATCAGAAACACGATTATTCTCGATACAATGCTCGAGCAGGGCTTCAACATACATCCACCGGCTAGATGAACCATACGAAGCGTCTATTCCAAACTTATTGAGCACTTCAACTAACTTAGGGCCCGATTGATACGGAAGGGAGACCTCTTCATCAAGCGCGTCTGAACGAAATGACGTGTCTCCATCCAAGATAGCGTACACGTCTTTGGATTTAAGAAAGTTAAATCCAGCCTGCTCTTTCTCAAACATGGGCCCACCTTAATTTGAACTGAAATGCTTGGCCAATTGTATCCCTCTAAAACACATGTCAAGCCACGTCGCTAATCAAGCAGCTGAATCGTCTCGTTCCATCAGTTCTGAAAATGAGCCGCGCTCATCTCCAATCTTAAGCACCTTGATGACGGTGGTCATATAGCCCATGCTACTCGGCATCATCCTCGATGCCCTCTCCGTCGATCTCGCCAAAGCCAACGTTGTCCAAAGCCGAATAAGCGGGCCCAATCTGATTCCACTTTATGGAATCAATCGCTTCAAGGTATGAACACAAAACATTAAGCTGATTCTGCTGAGCCATAGCCGTAATCTTCGCAAAGGAATCAGTCGCTAGGCCGACCTTCGACAGGGACGAAGGAATCTGCGCAGCCATATCGGAATAGTGATTAGACAAGTTGTACCTTTTTGTGCAACAAAAAACCGCTCAACCAGCGGCTTTTCTTATTTGGGTATGAAAAAGGCGACCGCCCTTTGTAGACGGTCGCCTTTGTTAATTGTTGTGCAGTTTGCCTTAGGCGCGGGTCTTGATCTCCTCGAGCACCTTCGCAACAAACTCGTCAACGCTCATCTGAACGGTCTCGTTGGAACGATCGCGGACGGAGATGTTGCCGGCCTCGACTTCCTTCTCGCCCAGGATGAGCATATAGGGCACGCGGTCGATGCTGCGGGCCTCGCGAATCTTGTAGCCGATCTTCTCGTCGCGATCGTCGCAGACCACGCGAATGCCGGCCTCTTCCAGCTTGGCGCACACCTCGTGGGCATAGTCGCGGCTCTTCTCGGAGACCGGAAGCGCCTTGACCTGCACGGGAGCCAACCAGGTGGGGAACTTGCCCGCAAAGTGCTCGATCAGAATGCCAATAAAGCGCTCGATGGAGCCAAAGCACACGCGGTGCAGCATAATGGGGCGCTTCTTGGTGCCGTCGGCGTCCACGTACTCCAGGTCAAAGTTGAGCGGCATCTGGAAGTCGAGCTGCACGGTACCGCACTGCCAGGTACGGCCGAGCGAGTCCTCCAGGTGGAAGTCGATCTTGGGGCCGTAGAAGGCGCCGTCGCCCTCGTTGACCTCGTAGTCCATGCCCAGCTGCTCAAGAGCGGTGCGCAGGCCCTCCTCGGCGCGAGCCCAATCCTCGTCCGAACCCATGGAGTCCTCGGGGCGGGTGGAAAGCTCAACGTGATACTTAAAGCCAAACTTTTGGTACACGGAGTCGATAAGGTTGACCACGCCCACAATCTCGTCGGTCAGCTGGTCGGGGCGCACAAACAGGTGGGCGTCGTCCTGGTTAAAGCAGCGCACGCGGAACAGGCCGTGCAGGGCTCCGCGCAGCTCGTGGCGATGCACCAGGCCAATCTCGCCGGCGCGGATGGGCAGCTCGCGGTAGGAGTGCGGCTTGGAGGCGTACACCAGCACGCCGCCCGGGCAGTTCATGGGCTTAATGCAGTACTCTTCGTCGTCGATGACGGTGGAGTACATGTTGTCCTTGTAGTGGTCCCAATGGCCCGAGGTCTTCCACAGCTGCTTGTTCATGATGAGCGGCGTGGAGATCTCCACGTAGCCGGCCTTGTGGTGGATCTCGCGCCAGTAGTCCAGCAGCGTGTTCTTAAGGATCATGCCGTTGGGCAGGAAGAACGGGAAGCCGGGGGCCTCGTCGCACATCATAAAGAGGTCCATCTCGCGGCCGATCTTGCGGTGGTCGCGCTTCTTGGCCTCCTCCAGCATGTGCATATGCTCGTCGAGCTCTTCCTTGGTGGCAAAGGCGACGCCGTTGATGCGGGTGAGCATCTTGTTGTCCTTGTCGCCCTTCCAGTAGGCGCCCGAGACACCGGTGAGCTTAAAGGCCTTGAGGGCCTTGGTGTAGCAGATGTGAGGGCCGACGCACATGTCGATGTAGTCGCCCTGCTGGTAGAAGGTGATGCGGGCGTCGTCGTCCAGGTCGCCGATGTGCTCGACCTTGTACTTCTCGCCGCGCTCCTCCATAAGGGCGATGGCCTCGGCGCGGGGCTTCTCGTACACGGAGAACTTGAGGTTCTCCTTGCAGATCTTCTTCATCTCGGCCTCGATCGCGGGGAAGTCGTCCTCGCTGATCTTGACGCCCTCGGGCAGGTCGACGTCGTAGTAAAAGCCGTTGTCGGTCGCGGGGCCGTAGGCAAAATCGGCCTGGGGGTACAGGCGCTTGATGGCCTGCGCCATGATATGCGCGGCGGAGTGGCGGATGACGTGCGTGACCTCGTCCTGCGGGAGCTCGGCCACCGAACCGTCATTGTAGAGTGCCTTCATGGGTATGTTTTCTCCTCTCGGATGCCTTGTGCAAGTGCTGCTTGACGCCGTGCGGTGTGCATTGCGCTTGCCGGCGCGTGCGTTTTGACTTGCATCATTATAGGCAGGTTACCTAGGTATACAAGCGCCCGCCGCACCTGAATGGCACGGCGGGCGAATTTCTACGCATGCTTCATCGCGTGGGGCGCGTGCGGAGCGCGCGACGTTCGCGTGGCGCGCGGCGTGCCCGTGGCTTGCGGCCGGCCCGGCGATGGATGCGCTACTGGATGCGAGTTCGGCAGTAGGGGCAGACCTTCCAGTGTGCGTCGAGCGGGCGATGGCAGCTGGGGCACACGTTGCGAACCTGGGTGTCGCACACCGGGCAGACCACAAAGTCCTTCTCGATGGGCGCACCGCACTGCGGGCAGGTGCCGTACTGGGCAAGCTGGCGCTCGCGCAGGGCCATGTCCAGCTCCTGCTCCTCGCGGTCGGCCGCATAGGAGTGCGGGCGCAGGACCAGGTAGGCAATGAGGCCTACAAACGGGATGAGGGCAATAATGCCCCATGCCACGTAAGCGCTAGCGCCGCGGCGGCGGGCGTCAATAAACACATAGACGACCGACAGCACGTACAGGGCGATGATAAAGCCACCAAAGGCATAGATGACGCCCATAAGCTGCGGCGACATGAGCTCGGAGATGTACTTGGACATTACGGGTACCTTTCGGGGTAGTTACAACTCGAGTTAGTGTAACACGGGGGTTAACGATTTGGCAGGTCGCAGGCATGGGCGGATAGAAACATCTCAATCTGTAACAGGTGAGAGCGGAATCCGGCTCCAGATGTTACAGAATTAGACAAACCGTTCTCTCCCCGACTACAATCTCGATCTGTAACATCTTGACTCCAAAATCAGTCCCTACTGTTACAGATCAAGATGAACGGTGAGCCCTCCGTTAAATATCTCAATCTGTAACAACTAGGGGCCAGAAACCCTTCTATCTGTTACAGATCAAGACAAAGGAAAATGTCCAATCTCAATATCTCAATCTGTAACAACAACTCGGCAAAAACAGGTCTAACTGTTACAGATTTAGACATTCGAAACCGACTGATGGGTTCATCTAAATCTGTAACATCTAGACCCCAAAACGGTCCCGAGATGTTACAGATCGAGACAGATGACCTCTCCCTGACTTTAAATCTCAATCTGTAACACATAGGACCGATTTTCTACTCTTACTGTTACAAATCAAGACAAACAGAGGGCCCGCCTGGCAAACGTCTCGATCTGTAACATCTGGAACCCAACTCTTCTGCTTACCGTTACAGAACGAGACAAACCTTTGACAACAGGGGTGCCAGACGAGGTCACCGATTGACCTGGGTCTCCCCTCGCCTGCCGTTGGCGGGTGTTGCGGGGCTGTTCGCCGCATTGCCGCTGCGCTGGGGGTGTGCAGACCGTAGGATAGTCCTATTGACAGCCTGTCAACTCGTCTGGGAGGCACTGTGACAGAAACGTTTGATATCGCGATTGTGGGCGCGGGCATCACCGGATGCGCCATCGCGCGGCAGCTCGCACGCTATGACCTGTCCATCTGCGTGGTCGAGGCGGCCAACGACATTGCCCTGGGCGCGTCGAAGGCCAACGGTGGCCTGGTGCACGCCGGCTACGATCCGGCGCCGGGCACGGTTAAGGCCCAGGTCAACGCCCGCGGCTGCGAGCTATATGGCACGTGGGCCCAGGAGCTGGGCTTTTTGTTTTGCCGCACCGGGTCCATGGTGCTGGGCTTTAGCGACCAAGACCGCGCGCAGCTGGAGCAGCTGCAAAGCAACGGGCTGGCAAACGGCGTACCCGAGTTGGCGATCATCGGGGCCGAGCGCATCCACGAGCTGGAGCCGCGCGCCAGCGCCCAGGCCACGTGCGCGCTGTGGTGTCCCTCGACCGGCTATGTCGATCCGTTTGAGGTCGCCATCGCCGCGATGGAGAACGCCGTAGCCAACGGCGTGACGTTTGTGCGCTCCGCACCGGTGGAGACGATCGAGGTAGCTCCCGGCGCTGGCGACAGGAGCGGTGACGGGACCGCTCGTTTTACGCTGGTGACACCGGCCGGTGATGTGCGCTGCCGCTATTTGATTAACGCGGCGGGCAACGGCGCCGCAGACATCTCGCATATGGCGGGCGCCGAGGAGTTCCAGATGGTCTGGCGCCAGGGTAACATTGTGGTGCTGGACAAGGAGCCGCGCGCGCTCATGCCGCTCTACCCCGTTCCCACGCCGGTTTCCAAGGGCGTCATCGTTACGGGCACCGTCCACGGCAACACGGTGATCACCGCGACCGCCGCCGTGCGCGAGGCGGGCGACACGCAGACCTATGCGGGCGACGTAAACGCGCTGTTGGGCGGTGCGCGCAAGCTGGTGCCCGATCTGGATACGCGCCGCGTGGTGCGAGCGTTTGCCGGCGGGCGTCCGGTCATTAAGGGAACGAACGACTTCTTTATTGGACAGTCCGCCGTGGTGCCGGGGCTGTTCCAGGCCGCGGGCATTCAGTCGCCGGGCGTAGCGAGCGCTCCGGCCATTGCCGAGCGAATGGAGCAGGCGCTGCGCGAGGCGGGCGTTGCTTTGCGCGAGCGGGCCGATTGGGATCCGATTCGCCGCGCGCCGGACGACTTCGACCGCGCGCCGCTTGCGCGCAAGGAAGAGCTGATCGAGTCCGACCCCGCGTGGGGGCAGATTGTCTGCCGCTGCGAGACGGTGCCCGAGGCCGAGATCGTGGCCGCGATTCGACGCCGCCCGGGTGCGGTCTCGGTCGAGGGCGTCAAACGCCGCTGCCGTGCCGGCATGGGTCGGTGCCAGAGCGGCTTTTGCCAAAGCCGCGTGGTGCGGATTCTGGCCCGCGAGCTGGGCTGCGATCCCAGCGAGGTGCTGCTGGAGGACACTGGCTCGTGGCTCGTTGAGGGACCTTTGAAGGGGGTGCGCTAGGATGGCGACGAGTATCGATATGGGTGCGGTATCGGGCGTCGAGTGCACTTGCGCAGATGCCGACAGGGTATCAATTGCTGCCGGCGCCGTGCAGACGCAGGCGTTCGACGTAGTCGTTATCGGCGGCGGACCTGCCGGCATGGCGGCCTCACTTGCCGCACACAAGGCCGGAGCGCGCGTGGCCATCGTGGAGCGCGAACAGCACCTGGGCGGCATCCTGCGCCAGTGCATCCACCCGGGCTTTGGCCTCTCACACTTTAAGCAGGAACTGACCGGTCCCGAGTACGCACAGCGCTTTATCGACCAGGTGCGCGAAACCGATATCGCACTGTTCCTGGACAGTATGGTGATTGGGATCGACTCAAGCGAGGACAAAGTCGCAGGCACGGGCGCAAGTGGCGCGGCGAGCGATGCCTCGGCACACACCGTCACGCTCATGAGCCCCGCCGGCATGTTGCAGCTCACCGGGCGCGCCGTCGTCCTTGCCATGGGGTGTCGCGAGCGCACGCGCAGCGAGATCAAGATTCCCGGCAGCCGCCCCGCCGGCGTGTTTACCGCCGGCCTGGCGCAGCGATACATCAACATCGACAACCTCAAGCCCGGCTCGCGCGCCGTCATTTTAGGCTCGGGCGACATTGGGCTCATCATGGCGCGTCGCTGCACGCTCGAGGGGATTTCAGTCGAGGGCGTGTACGAGCTTATGCCATACGCCAACGGCCTGCGCCGCAATGTGAAGAACTGCCTGGACGATTTTGGCATTCCGCTGCACCTGTCCACCACCGTCACGCGCGTGATTGGGCATGACCGCGTGGAGGCCGTCGAGGTGAGCCAGGTCGACGAAAATCTGGCGCCCATTCCGGGGACCGAGCACATCGTTTCGTGCGACACACTGCTGCTTTCGGTAGGTTTGATTCCCGAGAACGAGCTTTCGGTAGGCGCGGGTGTTGAGCTTGACCCGCGCACGCGCGGCGCCGTGGTGGACCACTGCCTGCAGACGGGCGTGCCAGGCATCTTTGCCTGCGGCAACGTGCTGCACGTGCACGACCTGGCCGATAACGTGACGGCCGAGTCCGAGCGTGCCGGTGCGGCTGCAGCGACGTACGCGCTGGGGACCGGCGCGGATGTCGAAACGGGCGCTGGCTGCCAGCTCACGGTCTTCCCTGCCGGCATTGCCGGCTACGCGCTGCCGGGACGCATTACGGCCGTGGCACTCACCAGGCTCAACTTCCGCGTGCGCCGGCCGGTCGATGCCGCCCGCGTGCACATTCTGGCGGACGACGAGGAACTGCTTACGGGCAAGGTCCGCGCGTTTAAACCGAGCGTTATGGAAAGCTTCCCGCTGCCGGCAAAGGTGATACAGCGAGCGCTCGACCTGGGTGCCAGCGAGATTATCCTTTCCGTCGAGCCCGTCGAGGAGGCATAGCCATGAGCACAAATGCGATCGAGACGCTACAGTTCAACTGTACCACCTGCCCATCCGAGTGCCTCCTTACGGTGGAAGTGGAGCGCGGGGCCGACGACCGCGTGGCGACGGTGCGCGCCGTGACCGGCAACAGCTGCCCGCGCGGCGATAAGTTCGCACATCAGGAGCTCACCTGCCCCATGCGCGTCCTCACTACCACCGTGGCGGTATCAGGCGGCGACGAGGCGCTGCTGCCCGTCCGCACGGCCGAAGCCATCCCGCTCGAACTCCATGCCCAAGCCATGGACCTCATCCGCGGCCTAGTGGTCAAAGTCCCCATCCGCATGGGCGATGTAGTCCTCCCCAACCTCCTAGACACCGGTACCGATCTCATCGCCAGCATGGACATCGACCCGGCCTAAGCAGCTCGTTTGGGACGGTGCTCTTTTAGCTACCCCGCATCCGCCCCGCCCCTCCTCAATTGCGGTGAAATAATTCCCGGTTTCCGCCAAAACCCCGGCATCAAGGAACTATTCCACCGCAACTTGCCTTGGGATCGGTATTTAGCTTGTGCCTACTTTAGTGCCATTTCAAAACTATGCCGGATTACGGGGCTGATTCGGAGACCCCCACCCATACCGGCAATTTTCGATTTTTGATAAGCCTTCTACCTGCGGTTTTAATTTCGCTATTTTTCCCATGGTCAAGTAATACAGGTCCAGCCCCGTAATCCGCCATAGTTTTGAAACCAGCCCATTTAGGACGGGACCATATTGACTACTTTTACCTATCAGCTCGCATGTTTGACGCAGCTAAAATAGCCCCGTCCCAAATTGACTACCTTGGCATTGGGGATACCATGGTGGCAACCTAACGAAAGGACGATGTATGGCACATGTCGATGACCAGCGCGTGGCACGCGTGCTCGATGCGCTCGAGGCTCAGCACCCCGGCGCGCAGCTGCTCGTAAACGACCCGTGGTCGATTTATTACCTGACCGGCTTTTATGCCGATATGTTCGAGCGTTTTTGCGGCGTACTGCTCGCACGCGGTAGCGAGCCCGTGATCTTGGTCAACGCGCTGCATCAGCTGCCCGAGTATGACAATGCCCGCGTCGCGTACCACACCGATACCGACGTCGTGGCCGACGCCATCGCTCGCGAAGTTGATCCGACCAAACCGCTCGGCATCGACACCGTCATGCGCTCCGGCTTCTTGATGCCCCTCATGGAGCGCCATGCCGCGAGCGAATTCTTCCTAGGCGATTTTGCCGTGACCGCCGCGCGAACCTACAAAGACGCCGCCGAGCAGGAGCTTATGCGCGTGTCCTCGGCCGCTAACGACGCCGTGATGGCCGACGCGATCGAGCTCGTCCACGAAGGCGTGACAGAGCGCGAGATCGCCGACCAGATGCTTGGCCTGTATCGCAAGCACGATTGCGAGGGCTTTAGCTTTCCGCCCATCGTGAGCTTTGGCGCCAACGCCGGCGACCCGCACCACGAGCCAGACGATACGGCACTCAAGCGTGGCGACGTGGTACTGTTCGATATTGGCGGACGTCGCCGCAACTATTGCTCGGACATGACGCGCACGTTCTTTTGGGGCGAGCCGGACGAGGAGACGGCACACATCTACGACATCGTGCGCCGCGCCAACGAGGCCGCCGAGGCGCTCATCGCCCCGGGCGTGCGCATGTGCGACCTGGACCGTGCCGCGCGCGACGTGATTGAGGACGCGGGTTATGGCAAGTACTTTACGCACCGTCTGGGACACTCGATCGGCCTGCAAGACCACGAGCCGGGTGACGTCTCGCTCGTCAACGAGCAGGTCGTGGAGCCGGGCATGACGTTTTCCATCGAGCCGGGCATCTACCTCCCCGGCCGCACCGGCGTCCGCATCGAGGATCTTGCCCTGGTCACCGAGAGCGGCGTCGAGATCCTCAACGCCTACCCCCACGATCCGGTCCGCCTAGACTAGGCAATGCGGCAAAGGGACAGCCCCTTTGCCGCATCACATGAATGCCGCCACGAAATGGGCCTATCTACTACGTTTAACCCGCATGGGGCGACCATACGGGTATTTTTTGAAAATTTACAAGCCTTCTACCTGCGGTTTTGATTTTGCGATTCTCGGCATGGTTGAGGGTAGCCGGTCAAACGTAGTAGATAGGCCCATTTCGTGGCGAGCAGGCAAACTAGCTACCCTGCGAAAGGGATCTAGCGGAGCAGACCGGCAACTTCGCCGGCCAGGGTGATGGTGCCTGCTGCTATGAAGGGCTCGCCTGCGGCCTCAAAGGCTGCGAGGGCCTCGGACACGCTGGGGTACACGCCTGCGAGCTTATCGGAATCCACCAGGGCAGCAAGCTCCTCCGCCGGCAGGGCGCGATCGGAATCGGTCTGTGTGACGACCACGCGCGGGAAGGCCGGGATCAGCACGTCGACGATACCCGCCACGTCCTTGTCTGCCAGCGCGGCGCACAGCAACGTGGGCCGATTCTCTACGCACGGATCGATCTCGTCCAAGGCGCTCACAAAGTTCTCGCAGCTCTGGGGGTTATGGCAGGCGTCGATCAGCTTGAGCGGGTCGGTTCCCAACACATCAAAACGGCCCGGCGTAGGGCAGCCCATAAGCGAAGCATCAAGCGCCTCGTGGTCGAGCTCGCGACCCAGATACCCCTCGCAGAGCATAATCGCGCACGCGGCATTCTGCGGCTGATACGCCGGCTTAACCATGCTCGACGTATAAATCGCACGCGGCGTGGTGCAGCTAAACTCAACCGTATCGCCCACATGCGCCGGCACCTTGGTCGTGGCGTGGCTCACCACCAGCGGCACCACACCACACTCGCGACAACGGTTGTCCATAACGCGCTGAACGCTCGGCTCACGCGTGCCCTCGCCCAGCACAACCAGGCGTCCGGGCTTAATGACCGCAGCCTTCTCCCCCGCAATGGCCTCGAGCGTATCGCCCAGAATGCGCGTGTGATCGAGTCCGATGCCCGTGATGGCAACGGCAACGGGATCGGTCGCGCTCGTGGCGTCCCAGCGACCGCCCATGCCGACCTCGAGCACGGCGACATCCACGCGAGCCTCGGCAAACACCACAAGCGCGGCGGCCGTCAGCAGGTCAAACGGCGTGATGGTATAGGCACGCTCCCCCGCCACCACGCGGCGCGCATTCACTCGATGCCCCGCCTCAACAGCAGCAGAAACGCCACGGGCAAACGCCTCATCGCTCACGACGTGCCCATCGACCTCCATGCGCTCGGGATAGCGAACAAGCTGCGGCGACGTATAAAGCGCAGCCTTGAGCCCCTCGCCGCGAAGGATAGCAGCCGAAAAACGCGTCGTCGAAGTCTTGCCATTGGTACCGGCAACCTGAATGCAATCAAAGTACTCGTCCGGCCGCCCCAGCTCATCGAGCATATCGACAACTGTCTCGAGCAGAGGACCAGCATCCCCAGAAATCCGCCCCGTATCGGCAGCAAGTCCCACAGCCTCACTAAACGAAAGCAAATCAAACTCAAAAGGAACGGTATACAAGCCAGAACGCTTAGGCATTTTCAGAACCGCCATTCATAGAAAAATAAAACAGTATAGGTTGAGGATAGTCAGCGAAAACGCCTCTGATGAGCCAAGGTGCCGTGAAACAAGGGCGCATAGGGCTTATGCCCATGCGCCCGAAGTTGAACGGCAGATTGGCCATCAGAGGCGTTTGCAGCGTCGAGTCAGCCGCCGTTCGTTAGAACGGCGGAATAGGTGTCCGCAGTAGCGAGCAAAGCGTCGGGACGCGCCCCCAAGTAAACCTTACGAGAAGTCAGCAACCTGAGCAGTCAGCGCCTCCAGGATCTCCTTGAGCTCAGCTGCACGGTCCCTCTTCTTCTGGACCACCGCGGGCGCGGCCTTGGCCACAAAGCCCTCGTTGGCGAGCGTCTTCTCGCAGCCGGCGAGCTCCTTCTGGGCCGCGGCAATCTCCTTCTCCAGACGTGCCTTCTCGGCCGAAAGATCGACCTTGCCCTCGAGCACCACAAAGACCTCGACGCCGCTGTCGACCACGGCGATGCTCGCGGCCGGCTTCTCAACATCGGTACCCATGACCAGCGAGGCGGTATTGGCCAGCGGCTCGATGGTCGAGCGCAGGCTCTCGAGCTTCTCGATATCCTCGGCACCGGCACGCACGACCACGTCGAGCTCGGCCTTGGGGCTCAAGCGATAACGCGAACGCGTGGCGCGGGCGGCAGAAACGACGGTGCGACACAGCTCAAACGCGCGCTCGGCGTCCTCATCGACATACTTGACGTAGTCGGCAGGCTCGGGCCACTTGGCGATCATGAGCGCCTCGGCGCGGTCCACGTTGCCCTCGGCGTCCAGGTCGAGCACGCTCGCCGGCATGTTGTCCCAGATCTCCTCGGTGACAAACGGCATGAGCGGGTGCATCAGGCGAATAGAGGTATCGAGCACAAAGATCAGGTTTCGCTGCGCCTGCAGACGGCCCTCGCCCTTCAGGCGCGCCTTGGTGACTTCGACGTACCAGTCGCAGACCTCGTTCCAGAAGAACTGCTGAACGCCGCGGGCCATGTCGCCAAAGGTGTAGTTCTCGATGCCCTCGGTAACCATCTTGACGGCCTTGGCCAGACGGCTGAACATCCAGGCGTCGGCCGGCGTCTCCACGACGGGCTCGCCGGGCGTGTAGCCCTCCATGTTCATAAGCAGGAAGCGGCTCGCGTTCCAAATCTTGGTCACAAACGACTTAGCCTGCTCGGTGCGCGGGCTGTCGATAAGCTTCTTGGTCTTCTTGTCGATGTTCGCGTCAAACTTGACGTCCTGGTTGTTGGTGCAGAGCGTCAGCAGGTTGAAGCGCATGGCGTCGGCGCCGTACATGCCAATGAGGTCCATGGGGTCAACGCCGTTGCCCTTGGACTTGGACATGCGGCTGCCGTCCTTGGCGAGAATCGTCGGGTAGATGACGACGTCCTTAAACGGCACCTCGTCCAGGAAGTACAGCGAGCTCATGACCATGCGGGCGACCCACAGCGCGATGATATCGCGCGCGGTGACGAGTGCCGTCGTGGGGTGATGCCCCTCGAGTAGCTCCGGCTTTTGCGGCCAGCCCTGCGTGGCGAAAGTCCACAGCTGCGAGCTGAACCAGGTGTCCAGCACGTTCTCGTCCTGATGCACGTGATGACCGCCGCACTTAGGGCACACGTCGGTGTCCTCGGTAAGGGCATCCTCCCAGCCGCAGTCCTCGCAGTAGAACACGGGAATACGGTGGCCCCACCACAGCTGGCGGCTGATGCACCAGTCCTTGAGGTTCTCCATCCAGGTGGTATAGGTCTGCGTCCAACGCGCGGGGTGGAAGGTCACCTTGCCGGAGTTGACGGCATCGAGCGCCGGCCCCTTGAGCTTGTCGACGGCCACAAACCACTGCTCGGACAGCCACGGCTCCAGTGCGGAGTCGCAACGGTAGCAGTGCATGACGGAGTGATCGTGATCCTCGACGTGATCGAGCAGGTCGTGCTCCTCAAACCACTTGATGACCGCCTCGCGGCACTCCTCGCGGGTCATGCCGGTGAACTCGCCATAGCCCTCGACGACCACCGCGTGCTCATCGAAGATATTGATCTGCGGCAGGTCGTGGGCCTGACCCATAGCGTAATCGTTGGGGTCGTGCGCCGGGGTGACCTTGACAAAGCCGGAGCCAAAGTTGGCGTCGACATGCCAATCCTCAAAGATGGGGATCTCACGGTCGACGATGGGGAGCTTGACGGTCTTACCCACAAAGGCGGCCTTCTCGGGGTCCTTCGGGGAGACAGCCACGCCCGTGTCGCCGAGCATGGTCTCGGGGCGCGTAGTGGCGACGACGATGTAGTCCTGGCCGTTGACCGGCTCGGTCAGCGGGTAGCGCAGGTGCCACAGGTGACCCTTCTCGTCCTTGTACTCGGCCTCGTCGTCCGAGATGGCGGTGGTGCAGTTGGGGCACCAGTTGACGATGCGCTTGCCGCGGTAGATCAGGCCGTCGTGGTACCAGTCGCAGAACACCTTGCGCACGGCCTGGGCGTAGTCCTCGTCCATGGTAAAGCGCTCGTTATCAAAGTCGACGGAGCAGCCCATACGCTTGATCTGCTCGACGATGATGCCGCCGTACTCGTGGGTCCAATCCCAGCAGGCGTCGACAAACTTATCGCGGCCGATCTCCAGGCGGCTGATGCCCTCGCTCTTGAGCTTCTTGTCGACCTTGGTCTGCGTGGCGATACCGGCGTGGTCGGTACCGAGCACCCAGCGGGTGGACCTGCCGCGCATGCGGGCCATGCGGATGATGGCATCCTGGATGGAATCGTCGGTGGCGTGACCCATGTGGAGCTTGCCGGTCACGTTGGGAGGCGGAATGGTGACAGTGCAGTCGCCCACGCCCTCACGGCGCTTGTAGTAACCGCCGTCGAGCCACTTCTGCAGGATCGCCGGCTCGTTGGTCGACGGATCGTAGTTTTTGGGCATTTCTTCCATATATCTCTCCCGTCCCACCGGGGAGGAATGGAGGCCCGCCAGGGTCTGCATTCCTCCCCTTAGGTATCGATTACTTCAGTCTGATACGACTTCGCTGAGGCTTAAACAAACACACAGAATAACACAGGTAGTTGGGGTTATTGCGTATATATAAAATAGCCTCCGACCGCGGGTGGTCGGAGGCTATTCAAATTCACATTTGCGAAACCTACCATTTAGGGACAGGTTTATTTTGGTCGGTTTTATATGGGCAAACGTCATTCTCCCTGATAAAACCTGCCAAAATAAACCTGTCCCTTTTTGGCAGGTTAGCCGTAGATGCGCTGGGGCTGTTCGGTGCCCTTTACGGAGTCTTCGGTCACGATGACCTTGGCGACTCCTTCCTCGCTCGGCAGGTCGAACATCGTCTGCTGCAGCACGTCCTCGCAGATGGAGCGCAGGCCGCGGGCGCCGGTCTTGCGGGCAAGCGCCATGCGGGCAATCTCGTGCAGGGCGGCGTCCTCAAACTCAAGCTCAACGTCCTCGAGCTGGAACATCTTGCGGTACTGACGCACAACGGCGTTCTTTGGCTCGGTCAGGATCGATACCAGGTCGTCCTCGTCGAGCGCCTGTGTCTGGGTGACGACGGGCGTACGTCCCACAAACTCGGGGATCATACCAAAGGCGTTGAGGTCCTGCGGGAGCACCTGACGCAGCAGGTCGTTCTCGTCGACCGAGGTGGGGCCGGCGATCTCGGAGTTAAAGCCCACGCCCTTGTTGCCCACGCGATCGGCGATAATCTTGTCCAGACCCACAAAGGCACCGCCGCAGATAAACAAGATATTGGTCGTGTCGATCTGCAGTAGCTCCTGCTGGGGGTGCTTGCGGCCGCCGGTGGGCGGAACGCTTGCCACCGTGCCCTCAAGGATCTTAAGCAGCGCCTGCTGAACGCCCTCGCCCGAAACGTCGCGGGTGATGGAGAGGTTCTCGGCCTTGCGGGCGATCTTGTCGATCTCGTCCACGTAGATGATGCCGACCTGCGCACGCTCGATATCGCCATCGGCAGCATTGATGAGCTTGAGCAGGATGTTCTCCACGTCCTCGCCCACGTAACCGGCCTCGGTGAGTGCGGTGGCGTCGGCGATGGCAAACGGCACCTCGAGGATGCGCGCGAGCGTCTGGGCGAGCAAGGTCTTACCGGTACCGGTGGGACCGAGCAGCAAGATGTTGGACTTGGCGAGCTCCACCTCGTCCATATCGTCGTCGAGCCGCGAACCCGCACCCGAGGCCTCGTCAAAGGCCGAAAGCGCGGCGCCGCCCTCGATCACGCGACGGTAGTGGTTGTACACGGCAACCGACATGGCGCGCTTGGCGTCTTCCTGACCCATGACATAGGCCGAAAGCTCGTCATAGATCTCGTGCGGGGTCGGCACGTGCGTAATGACCTGACGCACGTCGTCCTCGAGCTCAAAGCCCTCGGCCTCGGGATCCATGGCAGGCTGCCCGGCAGCCTGACCGTGGTCGTTGAGGAAGCCCGGCAGCTTGCCGTTGCAGGCGGCATCCATAAAGTCCGAAGCCAGCGACTCCTCCAAGATCTCGGAGCAGGCGGCAACGCACTCGTCGCAGATAAAGATGTTGGTAGGGCCCTTTACAAGGCGGCGCACCTGACCCTGCTCTTTTCCGCAGAAGGAGCAGCGGATGGGGTTGCCGTTCTCGTCAAAGTTGTCCTGCATGTTACCGGCCATCCTAGGCGTCCTTCGCGGCAAGATCGCGCGAGGTGACGATACGGTCGATCAGGCCGTAGTCAAGCGCCTCGGCGGCAGTCAGGTAGTTGTCGCGCTCGGTATCGGCCTGGACCTTCTCGATCGGCTGGCCCGAGGCGTCGGACAAGATCTGGTTGAGCTCGCGACGGGTCTTCTTGATCTCCTCGGCCACGATCTCGATCTCGGTCTGCTGACCCTGGGCACCGCCACTGGGCTGGTGAATCATGACCTTGGAGTGCGGCAGGCAGAAGCGCTTGCCCTTGGCGCCGGCCGAAAGCAGCACGGCGGCCATAGACGCGGCCATACCGACGCAAATGGTGGAGACCTGCGGCTTGATAAAGTTCATGGTGTCCAGAATCGCCAGGCCGGAGTAGACCTCGCCACCGGGCGAATTGATGTAGAGCGAGATATCCTTCTCGGCATCCTGGCTCTCAAGATGCAGCAGCTGGGCAACGACCAGGTTGGCGCTGACGGAGTTGATCTCCTCGCCCAAGAAGATGATGCGGTCGTTGAGCAGGCGCGAATAGATATCGTAGCTGCGCTCGCCGCGCGGCGTCTGCTCGATAACGTATGGCACGAGGGCGGAATCGAACTTAGCGATCATACGCATCTCCATTTCTCTCTTGCGGACCAAATTGGTTCTAGATAAACGTACGGTGCCCGCATGCTATGCATTGGCTGGCACCGTACGAAGCAACCGAATAACCGGCTTATAACTTTACCCCATCACGGGCGCCTGCATGCGCTCGCGGGAAAGGTGGCGAGAATTACTCGGCGTCCTTGGCGGTCTCGTCGACCTCGGTCACCTTGGCGTTCTCGACCAGGTGGTCGACGGCCTTGGAGCGACGGATGGACTCGCGGACGGCAGGCATGCGTCCATCGGCGATGAACTCGGCCTTGGAAGCCTCGACGTCCTTGACGCCGGCCTTTTCGAACTCGGCGTTGACGTCGTCCTCGGTGACCTCGATCTTGAGCTCACGGGCGAGGGCGTCGAGCGCCAGGGACTCGCGGGCAACGTCGTTGGCCTGCTTGTGCAGGTCGCCGATGAACTGCTCCATGGTCAGGCCGGAAGCGGGCAGCCAGGTGTCCAGCGTCATGCCGCGGGCAGCAAGGTTGGACAGGAAGTTCTGGCCAAGCTCCTCAAAGACAGACTGCTCGTAGTCGGCGTCCATCTCCTCGAGCTGCAGGCGCTCGGCGAGAGCGGCGACGCAACGGTTCTCCTTCTCGGCCGGAAGGCGGGAAGCCTTGTCCTGCTCGATCTCGAGCTTGATGGCGTCGCGCATAGCGTCGATGCTGTCGAAGCCAAAGTCGGACTTGACGAGCTCGTCGGTGAGCTCGGGGGTGTTGCGGACCTTGATGCCCTTGACGGTGACCTCGACGGTGTGGGTCTCGGCCTCCTCGCCCTCCTCGACCTCGTCGGTCCAGGTGACGGTCTTGACGTCGTCGACGTTAGCACCGATCAGAGCCTCGTTGAACTCCTTGGGGTTGCTGTCGCTACCGGCGATGAGCATGCGGCCCTCGGCAGCGAAGTTGTCGGCGTTCTCGACGGCCTTGAGGTCGACGGTAACGTAATCCTCGGCCTCGACGGCACGATCCTCGACGTCCTCGAAGGTGGCACGGTAGTTGAGGAGCATCTCGACCTGGTTGTTGATCTCGGACTCGGTGACCTCAGCGGGAGGCATCTCGATCTCGACGGCGTCGTAGGAGGAGAGCACGGCGGCAGGACGCAGGGAGAACTCGACGGTGTAGGTGTAGTCCTCGTGATCCTTGGCGAGGTCGAGCTCCTTGTAGTCACCGTTCTTGGTGGGGACGATGTCCAGCTCGTTGAGGACGGCGGGCTCGTTGGCGGCGATCAGATCGTTGGTGGCCTGAGCGAGGGTGGCCTCGGCGCCAAGAGCAGCGTCGATGACCGGACGGGGAGCCTTGCCGGCACGGAAGCCCGGGAAGCGGTACTTTTTGGCGGTGTCCTTGTAGGCCTTCTTGATCGCGGCGTCGACGTCGGCGGCCGGGATGGTGACCGTAGCGGTGAGCTTGGCGTCCTTGACGTCAGAAGCGGTGATGTTCAACACGTTCCTCCTCATACTGCCCAGCTTATCTGAGGTGCTGGTACCTTTATGCAACAAAGTGTCGCGACGGCCGAGGCCGACGCAGGTGCGTTGGTGCGGGCGAAAGGACTCGAACCTTCACGGGAATCCCACCAGAACCTAAATCTGGCGCGTCTACCAATTCCGCCACGCCCGCATGAGCGCACAGACTAGGAATGATAGCAGATACGAACGGCAAGCGCACGCACACCTTTTTAGGCCCACGACCTCACCACGAGTTACAGCGGAACAGGGTAGCTAATTTG
>NZ_JBNPNG010000021.1:0-23131 GCF_050314535.1 Collinsella sp. SGI.095 | reverse complement strand
TCACGTCCAAAACATCGAGGTTTGTGGCCTTCTTTGCGTGCGGAACTCGCGACAAACTTAATGCCCGGCCCGCCGGGGCCACGCGCCATTTTGTAGATGACGGCTCGCTTTTCGGAACGGGGCTGATATTTCTTGATGTAAGGCGCTCTTGGTCCTTTCGGGCTTGGGGCGTCTGTCTTTTGAGGGTGGATGAGCCGGCACTTTGGGAACGTCCCCAAGTGCCGGTTGAGATACGGAGAGCCCGTTGTTGATATGGGACGGAGGGATTCCGCGTCCGCCTGCCGGCGGCCGCGCCCCGCTGCGTCGCTCCGCTCCTTGCGTGCTGCGCTGGAAAACGCTTCGCGTTTCCTCAGCTCCGCACCCTTGCGGGTTCGAATCCCTCCGCATGCCCACAAGAAAGCGCCCCGGGCTGATGAAAGCCCGGGGCGCTCAGTTACCTTGGCTGGGACGGAGGGATTCGAACCCCCAACAGCCGGCACCAAAAACCGGAGTTCTACCGTTGAACTACGTCCCAATGTGTGGTGCTGCCCAAAAGCAGCTCGTCTAGTTTACCTAATCTGCGAGGGCATCGCAAACGCCATCGAGCAGGCGTACGGCGAGTGTCTGGGCGTCGCTTGCGGTGAAGGTTCCGTTGTAGCGCGTCATGCCCGTGAGCTCAATGCGGATGCGCGCGGGCTTTTGTTGCGCGGCGATATTGGCAGTGCGGATGCGCTGCGCCAGGTTGTGACATTCGGCAAGGGCAATCGTGGCGCGCGGCGCTGCATCTGCGGGCAGCCCATCGCTTGCGATCTCGAGTACCAGGTCCACGTCGGTCGGAACCTCGGAATCGCAAAGCATCATGCCGCTGTTGTCGGTCGTCGCCGTGGCGATGTTCCACATGCGCGATGCAACGCTGCGTGCGATGGGGTCCTCACCGATGACGGCAATCTGGAAGCGCTCGAGCACGTTGGCGGCGCGGGCAAAGCCGATGCGCGACTCGGCCTCGGTAACCGAGGGTTTGCCCTCCCACACGTGATGCAGACGGTTGATATAGGCGTAGGTATCCTGGAATGCCATGCCGTCGGCAAACAGGCCGACATTTTCTTGGAACTGCTGCAAGGCCGCCTCGGTGTGCGGGCCAAAGTAGCCGTCGTCCTCACCGCAGGCAAAACCCAAAACGTTGAGTGCCCTCTGCAGGGCCCGAACGTCGGCACCATGGAAATTGGGCATGCGCAGATAAAGCGTGCGGTCGCCCAGCTTATACGAGGCGTCTACCAGGGCGCTCCAACAGGGGATATCGACGGCGTAGCCAGCGGCAAGGCCGCTGTCGAGCCTAAAGGTGCCAACAGCCTGCTCGGTGGTGGTGCCAAAGCGCTTGTCGGCGACCTCGGCGTCATCGATTGTATAGCCGAGCTGCAGAAGGCGGGACTGGACGTCCTCGACGGCTGCTCCCTGCATGCCCGCTGTGATAGGTTCCATGAACGAGCCCCTTTCGGCGTACCATTCGTACTATTTGAGCGTGTGTCGGATAGACAACGCAAAGGGTTGCATAAACATGCACTCAACAGTGTAGCAAGTTGTACCCAAATGCGCTGCTGACAGGTTTTATAACCCCCGCTAGTTAAGGCGCTCCACAAAGAAATCTGCCATGGAGTCGAACAGCTCGCGTGCATGCGGGTCGAGCTCGACACCTTCGATAGCGGCCTTGGCCTTGGCAGTCAGGTTGAGTGCGTAAGTGTGGGCGAAATCGACAGAGCCGGTCTGCTGGAAGATCTCCACGGCGCGTGCGAGTTGCACGGGGTCCTCGGTGCCCGAGGAAAGGATTGCCTCGACTTCGTCGTGATAACGCTCGTCTGACAGGGCATGCACGGCGACGAGCGTGCGCTTGCCCTCTGTGATATCGGTGCGGAAGTCCTTGTTGGCGGCCTCCTTGGTGCCAATAAGGTTGAGCAGATCATCTTGGATCTGAAAGGCAAGGCCCGTGTGCAGGCCAAAGGCACGCAGCGCCTCAATCTGGTCTTCGCTGCCGCCACCGATAATGGCTCCGGAGGCAAGTGGCGTGGCTCCGCTGTAGTACGCGGTCTTGTGCGTCGCCATGTCCAGATAATCGTCGACCGAGATGTCAAAGCGCCCATCGCGGACCCAGCCCAGGTCGAGCGCCTGACCCTCGATGGTGCGAACGATCATCTCGGTGAGCTCGTGGAGCACGCGGAGCTTCACGTCTGCCTCGAGCGTGGGGTCGTCGAGAACCGTCTTGGTAACCATGGTGAGCGCTAGGTCGCCGCAGTTGATGGCAAGTCCCGTACCCTCAGTAAGGTACATACAGGGCTTGCCGCGGCGCAGCTGGCCGTTGTCGGCGATGTCGTCATGGATAAGCGCTCCCGACTGAAAGTGCTCGATGGCCGCCGCCGCGCTTCGGGCGCTCTCAAAGCTGCCGCCTACCGCGGTGGCGGCGAGCATGCAGATGAGCGGGCGGTGGCGCTTGCCGGCATTGGCCGTAAATGCCGAGAGCGGCGCGTACAGGTAGCGCTCGATATCGGCAGAGGTCGCCTGTCCGTCAAAGAACGTGGCCAGATAGTCGTTAATCTGGTCAAAATGCTGGGCTAAAAAGCTGGTAAACGGACTGGACACGGGTTCTCGCATTCTTTCTTAGGTTGCATCGTTGCGTTATGCAGACAACATATTGCCACATTAGGGCATCGAGCGCGGCGGTTGAAGACGATTGAGCCATGTTGTCGCAAATGCGGCAAGAGGCGCGGCTAGATAAGTCCAAAGTGCTCGAGCGCGGTGACGACGCCGTCGTGGTCGAAGCTGTCGGTGACGTAGTCGGCCTTTTCCTTGAGGAAGTCCGGCGCGTTGCCCATGGCGACGCCAACATCGACCGCCTCCATGAGGGCGATGTCGTTGCTTGCGTCGCCGATGCCGTACACAGTGCCGTGATCTGGCCCCAGGGCGTCAAGCACGGCCTTGATTCCGGCCCGTTTGGTGCACTCGCGAGGCGAGATTTCCGTGACCTCGAGTTCGAGCTCGTTGAGGCAGAGCAGAGGCTCAAGCTCTCCATCTTGGGCGATGCGGTTGGCGAGCGGTGTGGACATAAGAATTTTATAAGCGTTGTAGTGCTTGAGTTGCGTGACGGCGTCGCCCACGGTGCGCGCGTATCCGCACGTCTCGGGGGCATCTGCGCTCATGCGCACGACGCGATCGATGCCCTCAAAGCGAATGACCTCACCCGATTGTTCGAGATAGGGGGCGAGGCGCTGTAGCAGACCGGGGTTTATGGCCGCATTTCGTACGATGCGCCCCTCGAGTTCGGCGTAGCCGCCTGCGAGACATACGATGCCCGCCCACGGCAGCTCGAGCAGCTTGGGATGGATGCAGCTGAGGGTGCGCCCCGTGCAGATAAAGGCTTTGTTGCCGTTGGCGACAAACGTGCGAATTGCCCGTGCAACCGTTTCGTTGGGATAGGGGGAAAGGTCTCGCTCGCCCTCGGGGAGCTCTTGGGCAAGTTTGGGATCTTGCCAGGCAAGCGTACCGTCGATGTCGAAGAAGCAGATATTGCCATGCTTTTTGGCGTCATCGGCGGCATGAGAAAGCGGGGTGGCAAATGCAAAACCCGGTTCGAGTCCCATAATCCGATCAAAGTGCTCTTTGACGCGGGGGACCGAGACGCCGATGATTACCTGGGCGGTCTTGCCGGTGACGATGAGGCCTTTGGCGCCCGCTGCGACAAAGGTTGCGTTGTCCGCGACGATAGAAGGGTCCGCGACTTCGACGCGCAGCCGCGTGGCGCAGTTGGTTGCGCCCACAATGTTGGAGACGCCGCCCAGAAGCGCCACAACCTGCTCGGCGAGCAGACGATCTTGTGATGCCTGGCAGTCGGAAGCGCCGGCTTCGGATAAGCGCTTTTCGTCAACGTCGTTTCCCGTCAAGCGCGAGAGCGCCGTGTTGCTGGCAATGTAGTCCTCGCGTCCCGGGGTTTTAAGGTCAAAGGTCAGGATAAGACCTCGAAAGCTCAGAAAGAAGATGACGCTAAAGACGAGTCCGATTCCGAGTGCCAAAAGGTAGGAGCCGGCATGCGTCCGCATGAGCGGGATAAAGTTGAAGGCAGCCATCTCCATAAGGCCACCCGAGAAGATGCCGACGACGCCAAAGAAGTTCATGGCCATGGCAAGGCAGGAGGATAGGACGGCGTAGAGCAAAAAGAGTCCGGGATAGGTGAACATAAAGAGAAACTCGAGCGGCTCGGTGACGCCGCAGACCATCGAGGCGACGATGGCGGGCAGAAGGATGGCCTTGAGGCTGGCACGGCGTTCGGGCTTGGCCGTGGTGTAGAACGCTCCGGCGATGGCGGGAAGACCAAAGAGCTTGACCCAACCGGTGGCGGTGAAACCAGCCCAGGGCGCTAGCTCGTTGAGGGGGCGCGTGCTGTGCGAGAGGATGGGAAGCAAGTTGGTCCACGTGGCGTAGATGCCATCGGTAATAACCAAATTGTCGTAGTAGATTGGCATGTAGAGCAGGTGATGCAGCCCCACGGGCTCGAGTGCTCGCTCTAAAAACACAAAGGCGCCCACGCCGAAGGGACCGACGCCCGTAAGTGCATGGCGCAGTGTTTCGGTCATTGCGTATACGATGGGCACGATGGCGGCCGAGATAGCGGCAAGGGCGAATACGGCAAAAAAGCTAATGAGGTAGACCAGCGAGGAGCCCGAGAAAGTACCGAGCCAATCGGGAACCTTGGCATCGTAGAAGCGGTCATGGATGGCGACGACGGTGGCCGATACCGCCAGCGGGCCGATAATGCCGGTGTCGAGCGTCTTGATGCCGTCGATGACGGTGATGCCGCTGGCGGAGGTCAAAGACGACGGGTACTTAAGTCCAAGGTTGTCGCCGCTCAGCTTAATGATCTCGCTCAAAAAGAAGCAATAGGCAAAATAGGCCACGAGTGCCTCGAAGCAGCAGCGCGCCGGTTGCTTTTGGGCAAGGCCGATGGGCAGTGCTACGGCAAAAAGCAGTGGGAGGCGTTTAAAGACCGTCCACGAGCCGCGCTGGATGATAGCCCAAAAAACATACCAAGGGGTTCCGTATACGGCGAGGTCGCCGACGATGTCCGCAGACGTTGCGAGGGCGGAGACGCCGACCATAAGGCCCGATATGGAAAACAGCATGGCGGGCGCGAACATTGCCCCGCCAAAACGTTGGATTTTCTGCAGCATAATATGCCTTCCGGATGCAACATGCTGTGCGAGCAAGAACGTTTAAACAATGAACTCATTGTAGAGGACTGGCTGCTTGCCGCATTGACGGTTTTGATTCGGTCCGATTTGGGTGCCGGGGGAACCGTCGACGGTAAATAATCCGTGCTTTGCCGATAGACGGTTTAAACAACCCCAAGAAATGCTATCGTGCCTAGCCATACATATTCATTAGAGGTGAAGCCATGCCAAAAGCGATTTACGAAGGAATCTACCGCGAGATCCGTTCGCGCATCATTAACGGGACCTATGCGTTTCAGGAGATGCTGCCAACCGAAGCCGAACTGACCGCAGAGTTCGACTGCACGCGCAATACCGTCCGCCGCGCCTTGAGCATGCTGGCCGACGAGATGTTTGTGCAGCCCATACACGGCAAGGGCGTACGCGTTATTTGGCTCAAGGGCGAAACCGACATGTTGGGCGCACTCGAGGAAGTCGAGTCGTTTGGCGAATTTGCAAAGCGCAACAATGCCGTTGCATCGACGGACGTTAAGTCCTTTGAACATCTGGTCTGCACCGAGCAGCTCTCTCGTCGCCTGGGCTTTAAGGTGGGCGAGGAGCTGATTCGCGTAGTGCGTGTCCGAAGCCTCAACGGCAGCGCGCGCCAAGTGGACCATGGCTACTTTTTGGAGTCGATCGCCAAGGGTCTGACCCCCGAGATCGCGGCAGAATCTATCTACGACTATCTGGAGCACAAGCGCGGCATCAAAGTGATGGCAAGTCGCCGTACGGTGAGTGTCGAGCTCGCCAACGATGAAGACTGTAGCTATCTTGACCTCGGCAAATACAACTGCGTTGCCGTCATGGAGAGTCAGTCGTACACCTCGGACGGCATCTTGTTCGAGGTGACGCATGCTCGTACACACCCCGAGATCTTCCATTACCGCATCAATTCCAAGCGATAGGTAACAGACGCATAAGCTTGCGTTCCGATATGAAGCGCCCCGTGCGGTCGATGGGATATCGGCCGCACGGGGCGCTTTAATTGTTTAGACAATATTTGTCAAGTACGAATGTATCAGGAACCGTTCACCGAAGGTTTTCTACCGCTCTAACAATACTTGTTCAAACAACTGGCCAAATAGCGTATTGTAAAAATCAGAAAAAGGGGCAAAGTCCCCGAACCAATCTCCGAAGGCGGCGGCAAAGGGTGCCGCCACGGTGTGAAAGGGTGGATTGTAATGAAGAACGAAATGAGCAGAAGGCAGTTCCTGGGCTTCGCTGGCTCCGCGGCCACGGTCTTTGGCCTGGGTCTCGTGGGCTGCGGTGGCTCCGCCGGCTCCGGCTCCTCTGCTTCTGGTGACGCTGCCGAGGTCTACTTTCTCCAATTCAAGCCCGAGGTCGACAAGGAGTGGAAGGAGATCGCCAAGGCGTACAAGGAGGAGAAGGGCGTCGAGGTCAAGATCGTGACCGCCGCCTCCAACACCTACGAGGAGAAGCTCAAGTCCGAGATGTCCAAGAGCTCCGCTCCGACCCTGTTCCAGGTCAACGGCCCCACCGGTCTTAAGAACTGGAAGGATTACTGCGCCGACCTGTCCGATACCAAGGTCCGCGGTGAGCTCATTGACGACTCCCTGGCTCTGCAGTCCGATGGCAAGGATCTGGGTATCGACTGGGTCCAGGAGAGCTACGGCATCATCTACAACAAGGAGCTGCTCGAGAAGGCTGGCTACAAGGCCGAGGACATCAACTCCTTCGACAAGCTGAAGGCTTGCGCCGATGACATTCAGGCCCGCAAGGACGAGCTTGGTGTTGAGGGCGCCTTTACTTCCGCCGGCATGGATGACTCCTCCAGCTGGCGCTACACCACCCACCTCGCCAACCTCCCGCTCTACTACGAGTTCGAGAAGGAGCACAACCAGGAGGATGACGAGATTAAGGGCGAGTATCTCGACAACTTTAAGCAGATCTTCGACTTGTACATCACCGACTCCACCTGCGATCCTTCGCAGCTTGCCTCCAAGACCGGCGACGACGCTACCAACGAGTTCGCAACCGGCAAGGCCGTCTTCTATCAGAACGGCTCTTGGGCCTACGCCGACCTCATCAAGGCCGGCATGACCGACGATCAGATTGGCATGATGCCCATCTACATCGGTGTCGACGGCGAGGAGAACCAGGGCCTGTGCTCCGGCGGCGAGAACTACTGGTGCGTGAGCTCCCAGGCTTCCGAGGATGCCCAGAAGGCTACCGAGGACTTCATGTATTGGTGCGTCACTTCTGACACTGCCACCAGCATCATCGCTGACAAGATGGGTCTGACTGCCCCGTTCAAGAGCGCCAAGGACACCACCAACGTCTTCTCGCAGCAGGCTGTTGCCATGGCTAAGGACGGCAAGAAGACCGTCGCTTGGGACTTCGTTTACATCCCCTCTGAGGAGTGGAAGAAGAACCTCAAGCAGGCTCTGATTGCCTATGCTGCCGATAACACCAAGTGGGACGGCGTCAAGAACGCCTTCGTCGATGGCTGGAAGACCGAGAAGGCTGCTTCCGAGTAAGCAGTTGCTGCCCAAGCTATCTGATTAGCGACAGGGGCGGGCAGACGTCGGTTTGCCCGCCCCCTGCATATTGAAAGGACCCTTCTATGGGCAAAGCACTCAAGCGCTGGTGGCCGCTCTTTATGCTGCCCACGTGCCTGGCGTTTATGATCGGGTTCGTGATCCCCTTTATCCAGGGTTTCTATCTCTCGTTCTGCCAGTTTATTACCATTAACAACACGCACTTCGTCGGTATCGAGAACTACGTGCGTGCACTGTCCGATCCGCAGTTTGCCACGTCGTTCTTCTTTACGGTGGCGTTTGCTTTCCTGTCGACGGTGCTCATCAACGTGATCGCCCTCGCCATCGCGCAGGCGCTCACCCGCAAGGCGCTCAAGGGCACCAACATCTTCCGTACGATCTTCTTCATGCCTAACCTGATCGGCGGCATCGTGCTGGGCTACATTTGGCAGATTCTGATCAACTGCCTGCTCTCCAACATCGGTGCCGACCTTATCGCCCTTAACTCTGCTGCTGGCTTCTGGGGCCTTATCATCCTGACCCTGTGGCAGCAGGTCGGCTACATGATGATCATCTACATCGCCGGTCTGCAGTCCATTCCGTCCGACTACATCGAGGCCGCCAAGGTCGACGGCGCTACGGCATGGCAGACGTTTTGGAAGGTTAAGATCCCCAACCTGATGCCGACGATCACCATCTGCCTGTTCCTGTCCATCACCAACGGCTTTAAACTGTTCGACCAGAACCTCGCCCTTACCGGTGGCGCCCCGGCGCACTCCACCGAGATGCTCGCCCTGAACATCTACAACACGTTCTATTCGCGTGCTGGCATCGCATGGCAGGGCATCGGTCAGGCCAAGGCGGTTATCTTCTGCATCCTGGTCGTCGCTATTTCCATGATCCAGCTTAAGGCCACGAGGTCCAAGGAGGTGCAGCAGTAATGAAACGCGATAAGGCTATCAACCGTGCGCTCTCGATTTTCTTTACGATCCTGTCGCTCGCATGGATTTACCCCGTGTTCATGATTGCGCTCAATTCCTTTAAGAAAGGGACCGCAATCAGCACCACCACGGCATTCGATCTGCTCACGCCCGAGACGTTCAACGGCCTTGCAAACTACGTGCACGCCCTTAACGAGCAGGGCTTTGCCTCGGCGTTTATGTACTCGCTCATCATCACGGTCACGTCGGTCGTGCTGATCTTGGTGTGCTGCTCCATGTGCGCTTGGTATGTGGTGCGCGTCAACAGCAAGATCTCGAACTTCTTCTATTACCTGTTCGTGTTCTCGATGGTCGTACCGTTCCAGATGCTCATGTTCACGCTGTCCAATTTGGCGGACCGCATCGGCTTCAACACGCCGTTCAACATCTGCTTTATTTACCTTGGATTTGGCGCGGGCCTAGCGGTCTTTATGTTCGCCGGCTTTGTAAAGAACATCCCGCTCGAGATCGAGGAGGCGGCCATGATCGACGGCTGCAACCCGGTCCAGGTGTTCTTTAAGATCGTCCTTCCCATCATGAAGCCCACCTATCTTTCGGTCGGCATTCTCGAGACCATGTGGGTCTGGAACGACTATCTGCTGCCCTACCTCACCCTCGACTCCACCAAGTACAAGACCATTCCTATCTTGATCCAGTACTTCCGCGGCGGCTACGGTCACGTCGAGCTCGGCCCCATGATGGCCTGCATCATGATGGTCGTTGTCCCCATCGTCCTCATGTACATCCTCTGCCAGAAGTACATCATCGACGGCGTGGTGGCAGGTGCCGTCAAGGGCTGATGCCGTAACTGTTTTGCAAGTTTCTGCGGCGCCCCTCAGCGTGGCGCCGCGTATCGAAAGGTAGAGACATGGCCGAGATAGTTCTCAAGCATGTTCAGAAGGTGTATCCCAACAACGAGTCCAAAAAGAAGGGCTTCTTTGGCAAAAAGAAGAAGACCGAGGAGAAGAAGCACAACCTCAAGGTTACCGAGGATGGCGTGCTCGCTGTAGAGGACTTCAACCTCACTGTTCACGACCAGGAGTTTATCGTCCTCGTTGGTCCCTCTGGCTGCGGTAAGTCCACGACGATGCGCATGGTTGCCGGCCTGGAGGACATTACCTCGGGCGACGTGCTCATCGACGGCAAGCGCGTCAACGACGTGGCACCCAAGGACCGTGACATTGCCATGGTGTTCCAGAGCTACGCTCTGTACCCCAACATGACAGTGTACGAGAACATGGCGTTTACGCTTGAGCTCAAGAAGGTCCCCAAAGACGAGATTGACCGCAAGGTTCGCTCCGCTGCCGAGATTTTGGGTATCACCGAGTACCTCGACCGTAAGCCTAAGGCGCTTTCGGGCGGCCAGCGTCAGCGCGTTGCCATCGGCCGCGCCATCGTGCGTGACCCCAAGGTATTCCTGATGGACGAGCCGCTGTCCAACCTGGACGCCAAGCTTCGTAACCAGATGCGTGCCGAGCTCATTAAGCTTCGCCACGAGATCAAAGGCACATTCATCTATGTTACCCACGACCAGACCGAGGCTATGACCCTCGGCGACCGCATCGTGGTCATGAAGGACGGCGTTGTTCAGCAGATCGCCACGCCGCAGGAGGTCTTCAACCATCCCGCGAACATCTTTGTCGCCGGCTTCATCGGCGTGCCGCAGATGAACTTCTTCGATGCCCAGCTGGTGCGCTCGGGCGAGGGCTTTACCGTCAAGACCGACGACATGAATGTCGCACTGGCCCCCGAGACCTGCGCTCAGCTTGCGCTTAACTGGGACGGCGGGGATATGAAGGAGATCACGGCCGGCGTGCGTCCCGAGCAGATTCTGCTTGCCGACAAGGGCGAGGAGGGTGCGCTTCAGGGCACCATCGAGGTCACCGAGCTCATGGGTTCGACCGAGCACGTTCATGTGACGTCTCCCGACGGCCAGTTTGTCCTGATCATCCCTGTCGTCGACCTCGAGGCCAGGGGTTCGCTCAAGGCCGGCGACCCCATCTGGTTCAAGTTCGAGAAGAATGCGACCCACCTTTTCGATAAGGTCTCTGGCAAGAACCTTATCTAGACCCGATTCAATCAGGCCCTCCTTTTGGGCGACTGCGGTTTTGCCATCCTTTTGCCGTAGTCACATATAAGGCGCCCCTCTCGTCCGCTGAGCGAGAGGGGAGCCTTTCTTTGTGCTGGGGCTGTCTGGCCGGTCGTTTGTCTCGATCTGTAACAGGTAGGGCCGATTTCGGACGTTAGATGTTACAGATCGAGATTGAGTTGAGTCGACTGTCCTTTCATCTCAATCCGTAACACGAGAGGCTGATTTCGGCAGCTACATGTTACAGAACGAGATTGTTTAGCCGGCTTATCCATTTGTCTCGATTTGTAACAGTAAGGGCGGATTTCGGACGTTAGATGTTACAGATTGAGATGAACCCTGGGGAAAGGACCGGTTTGTCTTGATCTGTAACAGGTGGGACCGTTTTTGCCGAGTAGGTGTTACAGATTGAGATGATTTAGTCGAGGCGGCTCACAGGAGCATCGCCTGGGCACAAAAAGCGGAGCCGCGTTGCCGCGACTCCGCTTTCAAAAGGATGGGTAATGGAAGCGAAATTAGCTCAGGTGCCAAATCTCGTCGTTGTACTGGGAGATTGTGCGGTCGGACGAGAAAGTGCCGGCGTTGGCGATGTTGATCAGCGCCTTGCGCATCCAAGCGTCCCGGTCCTCGTAGTCTGCCAGCACGCGCTCCTTAGTCTGGATGTACTCCTCAATGTCGAGCAGGGACATAAACCAGTCCTTGCCCTTGATGTCGTCGTGCAGACGCTGCAGGCGCTCCGCGTTGCCGGTCGCCATAAAAGCGGGGTTGGTAATAAAGTCCACCAGTAGCTTAATACCGGGCTTGAGGTAGAGCGTGCCGGCGTTATAGCTGCCGTCGGCGTAGAGCTGCTCGACCTGTTTGGACGAGGCGCCAAAGGTGTAGATGTTCTCGTCGCCCACGAGCTCGGCGATCTCGACATTGGCGCCGTCGAGCGTGCACAGGGTCAAAGCACCGTTGAGCATGAACTTCATGTTGGAGGTGCCGCTCGCCTCCTTGGAGGCCAGGCTGATCTGCTCGGAGATGTCGGCGGCGGGAATCACGCGCTCGGCAGCGGTGACGTTATAGTTCTCGATCATGACGACTTGCAGGTAGGGAGCCACGTCGGGATCGTTTGCGATCCACTGCGACAACGTCAGGATCAGATGGATGATGTCCTGGGCGATAGTGTAGGCAGGTGCCGCCTTGCCGCCAAAGATGATGGTGACGGGGTGCTTAGGTCTATTGCCGTTCTTGATGTCGAGGTACTTCCAGATGATGTAGAGCGCGAGCATCTGCTGGCGCTTGTACTCGTGGATACGCTTGACCTGAACATCGATGATCGCGTTGGAGGGAATGGTCACGCCCTGCTCGAGCGCCATGAACTGGCGCATGATGGCCTTGGCCTCGGCCTTGGTGGCGGCCAGGCGCTCAAGAACGTCCTTGTCGTCGGCGAATTCGGCGAGCTTGCTCAGGTCGCCGGTGCTGCGCCAATCGGTGCCAATCACATCGTCGAGCAGGCTGCCGAGCGCGGGGTTGGCACCATGAATCCAGCGGCGGAAGGTGATGCCGTTGGTCTTGTTGGAGAACTTTTCGGGATAGATCTCGTAGAACGGGCGAAGCTCGGTGTCCTCCAGGATCTTGGTGTGGAGTGCGGCGACGCCATTGATGGAGAAGCCAAAGTGAATGTCCATGTGGGCCATATGGACGGTGCCGTACTCGTCGATGATGGCGACACGCGGGTCGCCATGCTCGGCCTTGGCAATCTCATCGAGTTTGACGATGATGTCGGCGATGGCGGGGGAGACCTTCTGCAGGCTGGTGAGCGGCCATTTCTCGAGCGCCTCGGCAAGGATCGTGTGGTTGGTGTAGGCGACCATGGAGCGTACGATGGTCACGGCCTCGTCAAACTCGATGTCGTGCTCGGTGGTGAGCAGCCGGATGAGCTCGGGAATGACCATGGTGGGGTGCGTATCGTTAATCTGGACCACGGCGTAGTCGGCCAGATCGTGCAGGTTGCTGCCGCGTTCTACGGCCTCGTCGATCAGGAGCTGGGCGGCATTGCTCACCATGAAGTACTCCTGGTAGATGCGAAGCAGGCGGCCCTGCTCATCGGAGTCATCCGGATAGAGGAACAGGGTGAGGTTCTTGGCGATCTCGGTCTTGTCGAAGTCGATGGAGCTGCCGGGGACCAGGCCGTCGTCGACGCTTGCCAGGTCGAACAGGCGTAGGCGGTTTTTGGTGGGCTGGCCATAACCGGGCACATCGATGTTGACGAGCTTGGAAGTAACGGCAAAATCACCGAACTCGACGGTGTAGGAGCGGTCGTCATCGATCAGGATGTCCTGCTCGCCGAGCCACTCGTCGGGGACGGCCTTCTGCTGGTTGTCGGCAAAGCGCTGACGGAACAGGCCGTAATGGTAGTTGAGGCCCACGCCGTCGCCGGTAAGGCCCAGCGTGGCAATGGAATCCAGGAAGCATGCGGCCAGGCGGCCCAGGCCGCCGTTGCCGAGCGAAGGCTCGACCTCGAACTCCTCGATCTTGTTGAGGTCGTGGCCGGCGGCGACGAGCTGGTCCTTAACCTCGTCATAGATGCCGAGGTCGATCATATTGTTGATGAGCAGCTTGCCGATCAAAAACTCGGCAGAGATGTAGTAGAGCTTTTTCTTGCCGTTGTTGAGCGGACAGGCGGCAGAGCGCTCCTGCACGAGCTTGACCAGCAGCTTATAAATACGACGGTCATCGAGCTGCTCGAGCGAGGTGCCAAAGGACTGCTCGGCGAGTTCTGCGAGGCTTATACGGGGCATGTTTCCTCCTGTGGTGAGTCGACTACATGTCAGAAATTCAAAAGAAGCCCGCGCGAGGGATTGGGATGGCCTCGCGCGGGAAAAGCGGTCGCGTCCACACGGTGGGGTGGGGTCGGGCGCGGTGGCTCCTATTGGGGAAGCTCGATTTCGGCTTCCGACGGGATGCGGAAGTAGGTCTCGGTCCAGTCGGTGAGCTTGCGCTCGAGTTCGCGGGTGATGGCGCCATCAAGCATGCGCCACGTCCAGTTACCGCCCAGGGTGGCGGGGGTGTTAATGCGCGCCTCGTTGCCCAGATTGAGCAGGTCCTGCATGGTGTAGATGCAGGTATCGCTCACGCTGGCGGCGATGGTGCGGTTGAGCGCGTCGGCCATGGACTCGCCTGCCTGCTGGTGGGTGTACAGTGCCGCCTGCTCGCGCTGACGCGGGGTGGCCGTTCCCTCATACCAGCCGCGTGCCGTTTCGTTGTCATGCGTTCCGACGTAGGCGACGGTGTTGGCAATGTAGTTGTGGGGCAGATAGTAGGAGTTGCTGCCTTCAAAAGCGAACTGCAGAATCTTCATGCCGGGGAAGCCCGTGGTGTCGCGCATGTCGATGACGCCGGGGGTAAGAAAGCCCAGGTCTTCGGCAATGATGGGAAGCGTGCCGAGCTTTTCCTTGAGCACCTTGAAGAGCTTGAGGCCGGGTCCCTGCGTCCATGAACCATATGACGAATCGGGAGAGGAGAACGGCACCTCCCAAAAGGCTTCAAAGCCGCGGAAGTGGTCCAGACGGATGATGTCGTACATGTCGAGGGCAGCACGGACGCGGTCTTCCCACCAGGAGAAGCCGTCTGCTTCCATAGCATCCCAGTCATAGATGGGGTTGCCCCAGTACTGGCCGGTGGCCGAGAACTGATCAGGCGGCGTTCCCGCGACGCTGACGGGATTGCCGGCGGCGTCGATCTTAAAGAGCTCGGGCGTGGCCCACATCTCGACGGAGTCGCGCGAGACATAGATGGGCAGGTCGCCGATGATCAGGATGTCGTGCTCGTTGGCATAGGCCTTGAGGCGGCTCCACTGGCGATCGAAGAAATACTGCGTCATCTGGTGGTAGAGCATGCGCTCGGGATGGGTGGCGCAGACCTTGGCGGATGCCTCGCCGCGGCGGCGGAGCTCCTCGGGCCACTCCCAAAAGGCTTTGAGTCCGCACTCCTCCTTCACGGTCATAAACTCGCAGTAGGGAATGAGCCAGTCCTCGTTTGCTTGGATAAAGTCGTCGAAATCGGCCGGCTTGTCGGCAGCAAAGCGCTCAGCGGCTCGATCGAGAATCTGACGGCGGCCAACAAAGATGGCACCGTAGTCGACGTTGCTGGGGTCGGAACCAAGGAAGACGCCGTCGATGTCACGCTGCTCCAGATAGCCGGCTTCGATAAGCTCGGCAAAGTCGATCAAGTTGGGGTTGCCTGCGCGGGCCGAGAACGACTGATAGGGCGAATCGCCATAGCTGGTCGTCGTAAGGGGCAGGATTTGCCAGTAATGTTGTTTGCACGAGGCGAGAAAATCGACGAAGTCGTAGGCATTCCAGCCAAAGCCGCCGATTCCGTATGGTCCGGGCAGAGATGAGACGGGCATGAGGACGCCGCTTGCACGCTCCATGAATGCGCTCACCAACCTTCTTGTTGTGGGGTCGGCCTGCCGATGGGTGTGCAGTCCGCCTCCGATGTTCTGATTCGATACACCTATTGTATACATGTTGTTTAAACATGTATAGGCAAGATAAAAAAGTTGGTCGATTTTCGGCGAATGGTTACATGCCATGAAAAAGCCCCGGTCTCACATCGTGAGATCGGGGCAAGAACGGTATGTAGGTTTTTGCTACTCGGCGTCGGCGAAGCCGTTGGGGTTGTGGCTCTGCCAGTTCCAGCTGTCGCGGCACATGTCCGCGATGTCGTACTGTGCCTTCCAACCCATCATGCGCTCGGCCTTGGAAGCGTCGCACCAGTTGGCGGCGATGTCGCCGGCGCGGCGCTCGCGAATCACGTAGGGCAGCTCTTTGCCACAGGCCTTGGAGAAGGCGGCGACGACCTCGAGCACCGAGGTGCCGGTGCCGGTGCCTAGGTTAAAGATCTCGACGCCGGTCTTGCCGTTCATCCAGTTGAGGGCGGCCACATGGCCCGATGCCAGGTCACACACGTGGATGTAGTCGCGCACACCGGTGCCGTCGGGGGTGGGGTAGTCGTTGCCAAAGACCTGAACGGCCTCGAGCTTGCCCACGGCAACCTGCGCGACATAAGGCACCAGGTTGTTGGGGATGCCCTTGGGGTCCTCGCCGATCAGGCCCGACGGATGTGCGCCGATGGGGTTGAAGTAGCGGAGCAGCACAACGTTCCACTCGGGGTCGGCGGTGTGAACGTCCATAAGGATCTGCTCAATCATCCACTTGGTCCAGCCATAGGGGTTGGTCGCAGGCTTCTTGGGGTCTTCCTCGGTGACGGGCGGGTTATCCGGATCGCCATAGACGGTCGAGGAGCTCGAGAAGATGATGGACTTGCAGCCATGGTTGCGCATAACGTCGACGAGCACCAGGGTGTTCTCGATGTTGTTGTGATAGTATTCGACGGGCTTGCTCACCGACTCGCCGACGGCCTTAAAGCCGGCGAAGTGGATGACGCGGTCGATCTGATGGGTATCGAAGATCTTGTTCATGGCATCGCGGTCGAGCACGTTGGCCTCGTAGAAGGTGAGGTTCTTGGCGGCCTTGTCGCCCACGATGGTCTTGACACGGTCGACGGCGACGGCGCTGGAGTTGGAGAGGTCGTCGACGATGACGACCTGGTAGCCACCCTCGAGCAGCTGAACGACGGTGTGCGAGCCGATAAAGCCGGCGCCACCGGTTACGAGGACGCAGGTGTCTTTGGGGTCGAGTGCTTTGGACATGTAGTCTCCTATCGAATCAGGAACACTTCCTGAGGGAGTATAGCGCAGGCAGGGGCACCCAAAACGTGCAGGGCAGGAAAAGCAGACGAACATGCTAACGTACTCATGGAAATGTTTGGCGTGGGCATAACCTTGACTTTGACGTTTGCATACGAGCCGCCGACCATGGGGTTTCCTGCCGTTCGTGGAAATCGTTGGGACGCGTCGGATGTACGCTAATATGTATGAGTTGAGCGACATATAAATAAACATGTAACGGAGTAGATATGTCACCAAACAGCGATTCCATCCTTTCCCAGGAGCTTTCGCGTCGCACTGCCCTCAAGGCCTTGTTCGGCGCCGCTTCTGCAGCCGTTCTTTTTGGTCTGCCCGCTCGCGCCCATGCTGCGGAGGCCACCAAGGAAACCACCGACAAGCTCAATGCGGCCCAGGCTCAGCTTGACGAGGTCCAGGCCCAGCTCGACAGCATCGCAAATGAATACGCGGCGCTGGCCAACAAGAACGCCCAGACCCTCAACGATATCGAGAGCGTACAGGGCCAGATTGACAGCACGCAGGCGCAGATTGACGAAAAGAAGGCCGAGCTCAAAAAGAAGCGCGGCGATCTTTCCGATCGCGTTTCCGCCAACTATAAGTCGGGCGGCACCAACATCCTGTCGCTGCTGCTCGCCTCGGGCTCGTTTGAGGAGCTCGTCGCCAATGCGCACTATGTTGAGAAGATCAACAAGAGCGACCGCGACGCCATCGAGGATATCCAGACCATCCAGAAAGAGCTCGATACGCAGAAGTCCGAGCTCGAGTCGCAAAAAGCCGACTTAGAGAAGCTCAAGGACCAGCAGACTGCCCAGATGCAGGACATGCAGGCCAAGCAGCAAGAGGTCCAGACGGTTCTGAACGGCCTCTCCGACGACGTCAAGGAGCTCATGGCTCAGCGCGATTCCGAGATTCTCGCTGCCGCCCAGGCTGAGGAGGCTGCCAAGAAGGCCGCCGCTGCTGCAGCTGCCGCAAACAAGAACAATTCCTACTCGGGTGGTTCAAACTCGGGTGGCGGATCGTATGCGCCCGGAAATCCGCAACAGAATGCCGGCTCGGGCAAGCAGCAGGCTGTCGTCAACGCATGCTACTCCACGCCTTCGCCTGGCCTAAACTGGTGCGCCGCCTGGGTCACCAACGTCTTCCGCAACGCCGGCGTGGGCTACTTTGGCGGCAACGCGTGCGACATGTTTAACGCCTGGTGCTACAGCTCCGATCGTTCGGCGCTGCAGGTGGGCATGATCGTGGCCGACTCGTCGCACAGTGGCACCGGTATGCCGGGTCTGCTGTACGGACACGTGGGCATCTATGTTGGCGGCGGCATCGTTATGAGTAACGAGGGCGCCATCACGTCGAGGTCGCTTGACTCGTTCATTAGCTTTTACGGCACTGGCTCTGGCGTGCGCTGGGGCTGGCTTGGCGGTATTGCGCTGTCGTAGCTGCGGCTTGGTCCGGGACAGTCCGAGAGGCATAAGGTTGCCTGCTCGGGCAGTCCTGCTCGCGCGGAGAGCACATTAAGTGCTCTCCGGCTCGTGCGGAACTCGCGATCAACCTTATGCCTCTCGGACTGTCCCGGCCCTCACGGGTCCTGAGCACGACACACCGGACTGGGTTATCTGAATAAATATGGTGAAGGCCCCTTTCGGGGCCTTCACTTTATAAAAATTCGCCTACTCGGTGGACTTCGGGTTCTAGGTCTACGCCGAATTGGTCTTTGACGGTTGCTTGGATGTCGCGGATGAGTTCGTCGACGTCGGCGGCGGTGGCGTGGTCGGCGTTGACGATGAAGCCGCAGTGCTTTTCGCTCACCTGGGCGCCGCCGACAGCGTGGCCGCGCAGCCCGGCGTCCATGATGAGCTTGCCGGCAAAGTGGCCCTCGGGGCGCTTGAAAGTGGAGCCGGCGCTCGGCATGTCGAGCGGCTGCTTGTCCTCGCGGCGTTGGCGGTAGTCGTCCATGTCGGCCTTGATCATCGCGGCGTTGCCCGGGGCGAGATTGAAGGTGGCCGAAAGCACGATGAAGCCGTCGTCGGCGATGCGGCTCTTGCGATAGCCCAGATTGAGCTCGTCGACATCGAACTCGATGATGTTGCCGCTACCGCGGGTGCCGTCGTCGAGCATGCGGGCGGGCTTGTAGACGCGTACAGACTCCAGCACGTCGGCCATGCAGGCACCGTAGGCGCCGGCGTTCATGTAGCAGGCGCCGCCGACCGATCCGGGGATGCCCGAGATGGGCTCCATGCCGGTGAGACCGGCCTCGGCTGCCGCGGCCGCAACATCCGAAAGCAGCGCACCGGCTGCTGCCGTAACGTGCGTGCCGTCGACGGTAATGTCGGAGAGGCCCTCGCCTAGCGCTACGACGACGCCGCGTATGCCCTTGTCGCCGACGAGTAGGTCGGAGCCGTTGCCCAAGATGGTGAGTGGCAGATCGCAGCGATAGCAGGTATCGAGCGTGGCGACGAGGCCCTGCTCGGTGTCGGGCGTGACAAAGACGTCGGCCGGGCCGCCAATCTTAAACGTGGTGTGCTCGCGCATGGGCTCGCTCATCAACACGTTGTCCTCGCCGGCAACGCCAGCGAGCGCGCACAGCAGGTCCTCGTTAAAAAAGTCGTTCTCGTGCATCCGAATATCCGCCTTTTGGTGGTCGTTGTCATCAATCGATTGCAATATACCCCACCTGGACGTATTTGGTGCGCTGGCGGCGATAAAACAGCCGTCTACCGGATTGGTAAAGTGTTTATCATCGAGGTAGAGGGACAGTCGCTATACTTTCAAGAGATTGCGCGTAAACCCGGAAGGAGCGAGATGGCCAACAAAGTCACCCTCAAGCAGATCGCCCAGGAGGTGGGGCTTTCCCCCTCGTCGGTCTCGCTTGTTCTCAACAATCGGCCTTGTCGCATCTCGGAAGAAAACCGCAAGCTCATCAAGGAGGTCGCGGCGCGCAACCACTATGTTCCCAACCAGATTGCGCGCAGCCTGGTCATGCGCGAGTCACGCACCCTGGGTCTTATCGTCCCCAACATCGAGAGCCGATTTTTTGCCTCACTTGCCGGTAGCTTGGAAAAGCGCTGCCGCGAGGACGGCTATGCGCTCTTTATTACCAGCTCGGGCGGAAGCGCCGACGATGACTTGGAACTGCTGCGCCAGCTGGTGACGCGCGGCGTCGATGGTGTCTTCCTGGTGGTAGGCGACGAGTTCTCGGACGACCGTGCCCTGCGCGAAGAGGTCAGCCATCTACCCATCCCTGCCGTGATGGTCGACCGCGCCATTGAGGGGCTCGAGTGCGACAAGGTGATGTTCGACCACGAGATGGGTGGCTATATGGCTACCCGCTATCTGATCGAGCAGGGCCACCGTCGCATTGCCTGCTTGGTTAATGCGCGTCGTTCCAATACGGGTCGCAAGCGACTTGCCGGCTATGAGCGCGCGCTGCGCGAGGTTGGCCTGCCTATCGACGCGCGTTTGGAGTTTGAGAGCGAGTACTACATTCCGAGCGCCTACGAGGCCTCGGAGGCGGTGCTCGTAACCGACGCCACTGCCATATTCGCGAGCTCGGACAACATTGCCCTCGGTCTGCTCAAGCGTTTGCACGAGATGGGGAAGAGCATCCCGGGCGATATTTCGGTGGTGAGCTATGACAACTCGGCGGCCGACGTTCTCTTTGAGCCGGCGCTGACCGCCATTGAGCAGGATCCTGGTGTCCTCGCGGAACATGCTTTTGGCTGCATGTCCAAGCGTCTTGCCGGTAGGGGCGGTAGGCGTGCCGAAGAGGTCGTCCTGGAGCCGGCGCTTATCGTTAAGGGCAGCGTGCTCGAGCTTACTAAACATAACTAAACACGTTTATCAATTTGCAGAGACCGAATGTGGAGCACCTGTGGCAGACAATGCTGCAGGTGAATGTCGCGTTTTGTTGATCGATGTGATTGATAAGGGTGATAAAACGTTTTTTCAGCATGATAAAACGTTTTAGCAAATATACTAGTCCCAACGAATGGTTGCCGTATTGGAGGGCGACCGCACAGCGGAGGGACATAAACAATGGCTAAAACACTGGGGACGCCGTGGAAAAAGCTGGGCCACGAGGTGCCGGCTTCCGAGCTCGAGGGCGTCGACCTGTATTGGCGTGCATCGAATTATCTGTCCGTCGGTCAGATCTACCTTCGCTCTAACCCGCTCATGCGCCCCGACTTTGTCGATGAGAAAACCGGCGAGGTGCGCGACTTTGGTCGCCCGGACGTTAAGCACCGCCTGGTCGGTCACTGGGGCACCACGCCTGGCATCAACTTCCTGTTCGGTCATGTCAACCGCCTCATCGCCGACCACAACCAGAACGCGATCTTCTTGATGGGCCCGGGTCACGGTGGCCCCGCTGGCACCGCCCAGTCGTTGCTCGATGGTACCTACCGCGAGATTCGCCCCGACATTACCAATGACGAGGCCGGCCTGCAGAAGTTCTTCCGCCAGTTTTCCTACCCCGGCGGTATTCCGAGCCATTTTGCGCCCGAGACGCCTGGCTCCATCCACGAGGGCGGCGAGCTCGGCTACACGCTCAGCCACGCCTACGGTGCCGTCATGGATAACCCGAGCCTGCTGGCCGTGGCTGTGGTGGGCGACGGCGAGTCCGAGACCGGTCCGCTCGCGACCTCTTGGCAGTCTAACAAGCTCGTGAACCCGGCAACCGATGGTATCGTCCTGCCGATCCTGCACCTCAACGGCTACAAGATCGCCAACCCCACCATTCTTGCCCGTGTGTCCGACGAGGAGCTCGCCAAGTTCTTTGAGGGCATGGGCTATAAGCCGCATTTCTTTGTCGCCGGCTTTGACGACGAGAGCCATGCGAGCATTCATGCGCGTTTCGCCGCCCTGTTCGAGCAGGTCTTCGATGAGATCTGCGACATCAAGGCCACCGCTATGGCTCAGGCCACTGCGGGCGAGACCGTGGTCCGTCCGGCCTATCCCATGATCGTGTTCCGTACGCCCAAGGGTTGGACCTGCCCCAAGCAGATTGATGGCAAGAAGACCGAGGACTCCTGGCGCGCCCATCAGGTGCCGCTCGCGAGCGCCAAAGATACCCACGAGCACTTCCGCGTGCTGCGCGAGTGGCTGCGCTCCTACAAGCCCGAGGAGCTCTTTACGCCCGAGGGCCAGGTGCGCCCCGAGGTGACGGCCTTTATGCCGACCGGCGAGCTGCGTATCGGCGCCAATCCCAACGCGAACGGCGGCAAGGTACGCCGCGAGCTCGAGCTTCCCGATATTCACGCTCACGAGATCCCCGTCGCAAGTAAGGGCCACGGCTGGGGCTCCACCGAGGCCGCCCGCGTCTTTGGTGAGTACACTGCCGATGTTCTGGCCAAGAACATGGATGATTTCCGCATCTTCGGTCCCGACGAGACCGCGTCCAACCGCCTGCAGGCTGCCTATAAGGTGACCAAGAAGCAGTGGGATGCCGGTTTCTACGAGGACGATGCCAACGACGAGCTGCTGGCCGGTTCCGGTAAGGTTGTCGAGCAGCTGTCCGAGCACCAGTGCGAGGGCTTCCTCGAGGCCTACGTGCTCACCGGCCGCTCCGGTGTGTGGAGCTCCTACGAGAGCTTTGTCCACGTGGTCGATTCCATGGTCAACCAGCACTGCAAATGGCTCGAAGCAACCAAGCGCGAGATTCCGTGGCGCGCTCCTATCAGCGGCCTCAATATTTTGCTGTCGAGCCATGTCTGGCGCCAGGACCACAACGGCTTTTCGCACCAGGACCCCGGCTTTATCGACCTGCTGCTCAACAAGGCCAACGACACGCATGTCGTGAATGCTTATTATCCGGCCGATGCCAATATGGCCCTTGCTGTGGCCGAGCGCGTCTACCAGTCCACCGACTGCGTCAATGCCATCTTCTGTGGCAAGCAGCCCGCCCCCACCTTCCAGACGGTCGACGAGGCCAAGTCTGAGCTCGCCGAGGGCGTAGCGACCTGGGAGTGGGCATCGACTGCCGACTCGCTCGCCGAGGCCGACGTCGTGGTCGCTACTTGCGGCGACGTGCCGACGCTCGAGGCACTGGCCGCAACCGATATGCTGCGCGGGCTGGGCATCAAGGTCTGGTTTGTCAACGTAGTCGATCTGCTCAAGATCCAGAATGTCTGCGAGAACGACCAAGCCATCAGCGATGAGCGCTGGGCTGAGCTGTTTGGCTGCGGCGAGAAGCCCGTGCTCTTCGCATTCCACGCCTATGCCGGCACGATTCGCCGTCTGATCTGGAACCGCCCCGGCCACGATGCCTTCCGCGTTCACGGCTACGAGGAGAAGGGCTCCACGACCACGCCGTTTGACATGCTGCGCCTGAACAACATGGACCGCTGGGCCCTGGCCGCCGACGTGCTGCGCATGGTTGACGCCGATAAGTTTGCCGAGCAGATTGATGAGTGGGAGGCCTTCCGCACCGAGGCCTTTGAGTTCGCGTGCGACGAGGGCTTCGATCACCCGGCCTTTACCGACTGGGTCTGGCCCGACGCCGCAGCCGCAACCGCTGCCGACGGCGTACTCTCCGCAACGCAGCTAACTGCCGGCGACAACGAATAGCATCCGGGACGGTCTCGCGCTGGGGCCGCCTCCGGGCG
>NZ_JBNPNG010000020.1:0-23377 GCF_050314535.1 Collinsella sp. SGI.095 | reverse complement strand
CGGTCCGACCGGGCCGCGCGGCAAGGAGATATATTGCCAGACCGCGAAGCGATGTGGGACGTCAATTCCACTCTTCACAAGTCCTACACAATATATCGCTTCCTATCTTCCTATATAAGTAATAGAAAGGCTGGTGCAGAAATACTGCACGTATCAGATGATGACCCTTCGGCTAAGAGATATATAAAGATCGGTCACCTGTAAGTGTCTATCTACCCGCGCTTTTGCGATATAAACCAGCGCCTTAGATAAAAAGAGGGAGCGCCGCGCACAGCGCGACACTCCCCTAGCGATTCAAGAGAATCAATTAGGCCTCGAGAGCCTTCTTGGCGATGGTAGCCAGCTCGTTGAAGGACTCGATGTCCTCGTATGCCATCTGAGCCAGGACCTTGCGGTCGAGCTCGATACCGGCGACCTTCAGGCCGTGCATGAACTGAGAGTAAGAGATGTCGTTCAGGCGAGCAGCAGCGTTGATACGGGTGATCCAGAGAGAGCGAATCTCGCGCTTCTTATTGCGGCGGTCACGGTACTGATACTGCAGAGAGTGCTGGACCTGCTCTTTAGCATGCTTGTAAGTACGCGAAGCGGCACCATAGTAACCCTTCGCACGGTGCATAACGGTACGGCGCTTCTTCTTGGCGGCAACAGCGCGCTTGATACGTGCCATGTTCTATCAACTCCTAGACGGTTAAACGAAAAACGGGAACGCTAACTTAGGCGAGACGCGACTTGATGACCTTGCGGTCGGCAGCGGCGATCTCGGTCTCCTGACGGAAGCCACGCTTACGCTTGGTGGACTTCTTGCTCAGGATGTGGCTCTTGAAAGCCTTGGCGCGCATAAGCTTGCCGGTACCAGTCTTGCGGAAACGCTTCTTGGTGCCGCTGTGGGACTTCATCTTAGGCATGAAATACTCCTTAATCGGTTACAGAACACTAGTTACTTAGTATCACTTGCCGCTTTATCCTCATCAAAGGCGCCCTTAATCGGGGCGAGCAGCATAAGCATGTTACGGCCTTCCATCTTAGGCTTGGACTCGACCGTAGCGTAAGGCTTAAGATCCTCGGCGAGACGCTCGAGAACGTTAAGACCCTGCTCCGGGTGAGCCATCTCACGGCCGCGGAACATGATGGTGATCTTAACGCGTGCGCCCTTCTTGAGGAAACGCAGAACGTGGCCCTTCTTGGTCTCGTAGTCGCCAACGTCGATCTTGGGTCGGAACTTCATTTCCTTAACCTCGACCTTGGACTGGTTCTTACGAGCAGCCTTGGCCTTCATGGCCTGCTGGTACTTGAACTTACCGTAGTCCATGACCTTGCAGACCGGCGGCTCCGCGTTGGGAGCGATCTCGACAAGGTCGAGACCCTGATCGTCGGCGACGCGCTGGGCATCGCGGATGGCGAACAGACCGAGCTGAGAGCCATCGACGCCAATCAAACGGCACGAAGATGCAGTGATCTCGTCGTTGATGCGGGTGTCATCAGACTTAGCTATTTTCCCTACCTCCATTCATAAAAAAATAACCCGGCGCTTCTTTGCAACCAGGTCGTACACATAGACATCCTCGATATGAGGAAGAGAATCTAAGTTGTATGACCAGTCAGCTGCTCATTGGCGCCAAAAGGTGGGAACCCTCGGGTTCCTCTTTAGGGCATTGCGGAAACAACGCCTTGGCGATAATAACACGTACCGCTCGTTATCACATTACGTACACGAAAAAGGGGGCCTTAACCCCCTTGAACGTTCTTTTGCATGTATGGTGCCCGAGGCGAGACTCGAAGGGCCTTCGCTTCGCGAAGCCCCGGGCTTCGGGCGCATGGCGCCCTCGCCACGCTCCGCTACAAACAGGCCACAGGCCTGTTTGCTTAACGCTCCGCGCGCTCACGCGAGTTCGGCACGAAAAAGGGGGCCTTAACCCCCTTGAGCGCTCTTTTGCATGTATGGTGCCCGAGGCGAGACTCGAACTCGCACGTTGTTGCCAACGGTGGATTTTGAGTCCACTGCGTCTGCCAATTCCGCCACTCGGGCACGTATTGCGTGAGTTAGTTTATCACAGCTTTCCGTAGATTAGTCCGAAAATGGAACTTCGAGCATTTCGATGAGTTCGACCGTGCGGAGCATCTCGCGCTGGCGGCATCCGCGACCGTCGACCGAGGCCTCGCCCATCTGGTTATCGTAGGGGTCCTCACGCATACCGTCAAAGACGGGTTCAAACTCTGCCTGGAACCGACAGTTTGCCACCATGCGCCATGGATCGAGGTTGCCAAAGTAGTGGCGGCGGCGCCATTCCTCCCCCATCCTGCGTGCCGAGGATCCAAACGAGACATCGGCGTTAAGCCAACCCGTCTGCGGTGTATAGAACTCCGCCCAGTCATGCGAGCCCACCGAGTCGGGCGCAACGTACAGGCCGCTCTGCCAACGTGCGGGCACGCCGGCGATGCGGCACATGGTGATAAACGTGAGTGCCATAACACCGCAATCACCGCGAAGCGAATGCGCGCAGTCATCGGCGATAGAGCCCAGAAGCAGATACGGTGGCTGGTATCGATAGTCGACATGATGCGTCAAATAATCATAGATAGCCCGAGCGCGGTCGAGCTGATCCTCGAGACCATCGATAACATGTTCGGTCAGCTGCTGCAGATACGGCGTGAATGCAATATGCGGTCGGTCCTCGGAAATATCCTTGGGCAGCGGCGCGTCCATACACGGATGCGCCGGAAGCGCTCCCCCGTAGATATCGCAATAAGCGGCATCAATCAGATAACGATAGGTCACTGAGAACGATCGATCAGCCGAGGAAATCCACGAGGTGGTACGCGCCAAAGCGTTCGCGGGGGCAAGGACCCCCTCCGGCGTCATATCGAGAATCTCGATATGAGACTGCTGGCGGCAGGCTGCGGCAACGGGAAGCCACGCGCGAACGGTCTCCCCCTCCAGAGCACCGGGAACAGACACGGACGCTTTAAGCGTAATGGCACGAGACAGCCCGCCCTGTGATTCCATCTTCTTAAGCATCTGGTTGCGCAGCGCAGTTCCATCCGTAGAATCGGGACGCAGGCCCGGAACCTCCTTGGGATACACACGCAAAGAATCAAGGAAGTTGTCGAGAACGAACAGTTCACCATCGATAAAGCGCCAGTCGATGCGCTTGCGATCGATCAGGTCGTCAAACTGATCCTCGGTAAACTCCGGCCACTCCTCGCGGATCATCGCAATAGCCTGATCGCGCGACACCGAAAAATGAAACAACGTCTCGATCATGCGATACCGCTCGGCACGAACGCAAGCGGCCAACGAGGGATCAGGGCTCTGCTCCAAAAGACAGTCGCAAGCCGCAACAGCCTGCGCCAGGTACCCGGCGTCCTTGAGACGAAGGATCTCAGGTGGCAATCCAATGTCGAGATGACGGAAATCATCACAACAAACATCAACAGAGCAACCAACGGGGCCCTCGGCAACAACCTTTCCATCGGCAGGCAAAACATTAACGACAGCCATAACCACTCCCACGCAGAACGACAACCCGAGACCATTGTACCGACATAAAAAGAAAGCCCCAACAAGGGAGCCATCAACACCGCTGAGCGGTAGTCAAATAAATAATTCAGCCCAGTAACCCTGTAGCGAGTTAACGAAGGAGGCCCCGTTCACCCGGAGCTTTTCCCATTGCGCGACTTCTGGCAAAGCCAGGTGAGCGCAAGGGAAAAGCGTAGGGTGAACGGGGCCTCCGACGGGAAAGTTAAACCGCTACTTACGCCTTGTTGACGGAGCCAAACTCCTCCATGAGCTCCTTGGTGCGGGCAACGATGGCCTCGCGACCGGGCTTCAGGAGCTTGCGGGGGTCATAGCCCTTGCCCTGCTGATCCTTGCCAGCCTCAACGTACTCACGCGTGGCGGCAGCGAAGACAAGCTGCAGGTCGGTGTTGACGTTGATCTTGGAGATGCCCAGGGAGATGGCCTTCTTGATCTGATCCTCGGGGATGCCGGTACCACCGTGCAGAACGAGGGGCAGGTCGCCGGTCTGAGCCTTGATCTCGCTCAGACGCTCGAAGGAAAGACCGGCCCAGTCGGCGGGATACACGCCGTGGATGTTGCCGATGCCGCAGGCGAGGAAGTCGACGCCCAGGTCAGCAATCTGCTTGCACTCAGCGGGGTCAGCGAGCTCGCCGTTGGAGGTCACGCCGTCCTCGGTACCGCCGATGCCGCCGACCTCGGCCTCGATGGACATGCCCTTGGAATGGGCAAGCTCAACGAGCTCCTTGGTGCGATCGAGGTTAAGCTGGAAGGTTTCCTCGTGAGAGCCGTCATACATGATGGACGTGAAGCCGGCCTCGATGCACTTGAAGCAGTCCTCGTAAGAACCGTGATCGAGGTGAAGGGCGACGGGAACGGTAACACCCGTGGCCTCGACGGCAGCCTTGACCATGTCGGCGCAGACCTTGAAACCGCCCATCCACTTAGCGGCACCAGCGGTGCACTGAAGGATCAGCGGAGACTTGGCCTCCTCGGCGGCCTGGAGAATAGCCAAAGTCCACTCGAGGTTGTTGGTGTTGAAGGCACCGAGAGCATACTTGCCGGCCTCGGCCTTCTTGAGCATGTCTGCTGCGTTGACGAGCATAAAAGAAACCTCCTGTAAGGTTGCTCCGATAACGCATGAGATTTTACCACGGCGTACCCGAGCGTAAACGTTCGTTTGTTCACGAATATCGTCCAAACAGACTTTTTTTGACCGTTTGCCCTACGGAATCGGCCCGTTGGGGAAAATATCTTGACGTTTGGACACTTCTCGTGCTTAAGCAGCTGACTACAAAGCTACATCTGCATGAAAGGGTTCTGCATGAGCTCGCGCGCCATAGTGGTCGAATCACCATGCCCCGTTAAACAAACGGTATCGGCTGGAAGCAGCTGGGCGAGCTTGGGGAGCGAGCGCAGAATCGCCGCCTCGTCTCCACCGGCGAGATCGGTGCGGCCGTGGCTGCCCGGGAACAGGGTGTCGCCAACAAAGGCGATGCTTCCCTGCTCGGTGGCGGCGAACAAGACAATGCCACCCGGTGTGTGACCGGGCGCCTCGATCACCTGCAGGCAGATATCACCCAATTCAATCGTATCGCCCTCAGCAAGCAATCGCGTCGGCTCGCCCGGATCGGGCGTATCGATGCCCCACATCGCTCGCTGCTCCTCGATATTCTCACGAGATACCAACACGTCCTTCGCACCTAACTCATATAGGAAACCCTTACCGACGGCGGCTCGCGCTCCGGCAACGCCACCTACGTGATCGGCATGGCCATGGGTGCAGACAGCGCCTAGCACGTGCGCGTCAGGATGCTTGGCATAGATATGTTCCACAAGACGCTCACCTTCCCAGGCCGGATCGATAATCAGGCATTCGCCGCTCGAGATTACGGCGTAACTGTTGGTCTGAATGGGGCCGTTTACAAGCGCCTCAATCGAAGCCGTACCCCGAGGGGTTAAGTCCAAAGCTGCAGTGACCATGAGCACGTCCTCCTTCTACAAGCGTCGAGGCATCAAACGATGCCTCGAACGTAGCCAATATCATTACCGTTGTGCGTTCGTCACGCCTATACGCGACGCTTAAGCTGAGCCCCACCCTCGCCAGGCATCAGACGGCGTGCGTCATAGACCGAGTCGACACTGCTGATGGATGCCAGCAGCGGATCCAGACCGCTCGCGTCCGAAATCTCGACCATAAAGCGAAGGGTCGCAATGCCCTCGCGGTTGGTCGAGGTAGCGGCGGAAAGGATATTTCCGCCTGCATCGCCAATGGCGATGGTGACATCCTTGAGCAAGCCCATACGATCCAAGCACTCGACCACGATCTCGACCTGGAAAAGCGTATCGGCAGCACCATCCCACTCCACGTCAATCATGCGCTCGGGGTGTTCCATGAGACCCTTGACGTTGGGGCAGTTGGCACGATGCACCGAGACGCCTCGACCGCGCGTGATAAAGCCCACGATGTCGTCGCCCGTCACCGGATTGCAGCAATGCGCCAGACGAACCAGCAGGCCGCTGTTGCTCTCGCCCTTGACGATAATGCCGTTACTTGCGCTCTTGCCACGCTTTTGCGGTTTGCGGTTGGAACCGCGGGCAGGCTGCTTGACGACCTCAGCGATGGCTTCGGCCTTGGTGAGCTGCTCCTCGGGCTTGGGATCCAAGATTTGCTCGACCTTATTGCCCACAGCGCGCGGGGCGACCTTGCCCGCGCCAACGGCTGCGAACAGGTCCTCGAGTTGCTTGAAGTTAAACTGCTCCGCCACGGCATTGAGTGCACGCGTGGATCGCGGCGTAGAGATGCCGTACCCGCGCTTGCGCAGGTCCTTGGCCAGCATATCGCGACCGGCAGCAGCGTCATCGTCTTTGGTCGCAGCGGCGAAGTAACGGCGAATCTTTGACTTGGCCGAAGGCGTCTTGACGATCTTGAGCCAATCGCGCGACGGCTTGGAGCTCTTGTTAGTCAGGATCTCGACACGGTCACCCGTCTTGATTTCGTGCGTGAGCGGAGCCACCGCACCGTTGATTTTGGCGCCGACGCAGTGGTTGCCGACCTCGGTATGAACAGCGTAGGCAAAGTCGAGCGGTGTAGAGCCCGCACGAAGCGCCATGACCTCACCCTTGGGCGTAAAGACAAAAATCTCCTGGTCAAACAGGTCGACCTTCAGTGAGTGCAGATATTCTTTGGCATCGGTGATCTCGTCAGAGGCTGCCCAATCGAGCGAGTGCTTGAGCCAGTTAATCTGATCGTCCAGACGCTGTGCGTCGTTGGTCTTGGAGGCAGACGATCCGCCCGATTTCTTATATAGCCAGTGGGCGGCGATACCGTACTCGGCCTGCTCGTGCATCTCGTAGGTTCGAATCTGAATCTCGAGCGGACGGGCCGTGGGGCCGATAACCGTCGTGTGGAGCGATTGGTAGTTATTGACCTTGGGCATGGCGATATAGTCTTTAAAACGACCGGGCATGGGATGCCATAAAGTATGCACGGCACCAAGCGTGGAATAGCAATCGCGCACCGAATGGGTGATGACGCGCAGCGCCACCAGATCATAAATCTCGGAGAACTCCTTGCCCTTGCGCTTCATCTTTTGATAGATGGACCAATAGTGCTTGGAACGACCGTTGATCTGAAAACCCTCAAGGCCAATGCGGTCGAGCTCATCGGTAAGTGTCTTGATAGTCTCGGCCAGAAAGCGTTCGCGAACCTCGCGTGACTCTGCCACCATGCGGGCGATGCGCTGGTAAGCGTCGGGTTCAAGGTAGAAGAAGGACAGATCCTCGAGTTCCCACTTGATAGAGCTCATGCCCAGGCGGTCGGCCAGGGGCGCATACACATCCATGGTCTCGCGCGCCTTAAACAGGCGGCGGTCCTCGCGCAGGGCGGCAAGCGTGCGCATATTATGCAGGCGGTCGGCGAGTTTGACGATGATGACGCGAATGTCCTTGGACATGGCGAGGAACATCTTGCGCAGCGTAAGCGCCTGCTTTTCGTCCATGTTGTCGACTTCGATGTTGGTGAGCTTGGTCACGCCGTCGACGAGCTCTGCCACGGTTTCGCCAAACAGACCCGAAACATCGGCAAGCGAGGTATCGGTATCCTCGACGGTATCGTGCAGCAATGCAGCGCACACCACATCGCAGTCCATCTTAAGGTCGGCCAAAATGATAGCCACCTCGACGGGATGGTTAATGTACATCTCACCCGAGCGCCGCTTTTGGTTGCAGTGCTTCTCGGCAGCAAAGCAGTAGGCCTGCTCCACCTTGGAGAAGTCATCCTCACTCATATATTTAAGGCACAGGCGCTCCAGCTTGTCGTAGCTGTCCGCCATAATCTCGGGCGGCAGATCATCGGCATGCGTATAGTGCTCCATCTCCGAAAAGGGCTGGAGGGCGGAATCATGGGCGGTACGGGCTGCGGCATCCATCGAGGTCCCCTTCCCTAGGTCCGCGGTACGATCGGGCGGTTAATTTTGGTAAGCATATCAGAAGCGCACGAATCGAGTGCCCAACTCCGGAAAGCCGAGAACTCCATGCGCGAGCGCAAGCCCTCCAAATAGCGGATCGACCTGCTCAACTGCACGCGCCCGGGGTTTTCGGTCATCGCGATGCGACGGGTATCGTCAAACCCCGAAACGTGACAGAAACCGAGCTCTTCGAAGATTCCCAAGCCGCTTGCCACCGAACGCTCATCGACCGGCGTGCGCGCGTCGATTGCAAGGCACATCTGCGCAATGTCGATATCGCTTGCGCAGAATGAATCGTCTCCCGTCTTGCCACGATTGGAGCGCCACATGGTCTGCAGTGCCCGATAGAGCGTGACAAGCTCATCGCGCTCGGGCGCGTAACAATCGAGCAGGCGCTCATTAATACGAGCGTCACGAGACGAATAGAGCAGGTGAATCACGGCAGGCTGCCCATCGCGGCCGGCACGGCCACTCATCTGGTTAAACTCAATCGCGCCAAACGGCATGTGGTAGAGCACGACATGGCGGATATCGGGCAGGTTGACGCCCTCACCGAAGGCCGAGGTTGAAACGATGCAGCTCAGGCTGCCATCTCGAAACGCCTCCTCGACGCGTCGGCGATCGGAACGCGCAAGCCCGGCGTTATAGAACGCGATATGGGTCGCGCAGTCGGGCACACGTTTGCGCAACGTCTTGGCAAGCGCCACGGACTGGTCGCGCGAGTTCACGTAGATGACGGTCTTCTCCCCCGTCGCAACGATCGAAACCAGGCGATTTTCACGGCTCGCAAGGTCACGATCGTCCTCGAGTTGTAGGTTCTCGCGAACGGTCTCGTCGACCACCGTGCTGGTAATCGGCAATACGCGAGCAAGCTCTGCCACAACTGGAGCCGTCGCGGTAGCCGTTGCCGCCATGACAACGGGGTCGCCCAGGGCTTTAAGAATATCGGGCATATCGAGGTATGCACTCCGGTCACCACCCTTAGCAAGACCGGCATGGTGCGCCTCATCGATAACAACGAAGCCAATACGTCCAGAACGCGCAAATCGATCGCGGTGGATAGACAAGAACTCGGGCGTCGTGAGAACGATACCGGTGCGACCCGAAGCAAGGCCGGCGAACACGTCATCGCGTACGGCCTCCACGGTCTCGCCAGTCAGCACGCCGACACCAATGCCGAGCTCGGCCATCGTCGAGGAAAGGTGATAGGCCTGATCGGCAACGAGCGAACGCAGAGGATAGACAAAAATGCTCGCACGCCCGCGAAGAACCGCCTCGCGCGCGGCATGCACATGGAAAATCAGAGACTTGCCACGCCCCGTCCCCATAACGGCCAAAACGCTCTGATGGTCGGCAAGCGCGTCGAGTGCCTCGACCTGCGCGCGATGCGGCTGGTTCGAGCCGATAAAGCTATGGATAAGCGAGCGCGTGAGCTCGGTATAAGAAAGCTGGGCGAGCGTCTCGCGTTTACGCGACTCCAGGCGCAGACCAGAATCCGCCGGTTGCACGCCGCGGCGAAGCTCACATGCCGGATCGTCGATATTGGGCGCCGCGGTATCGCGCACCAAGACATCTTTGATCATGAGCTTGGGCTTCACACGTCCCTGCCAATGCTCGGCCACGGCCTCGAACACCAAGTCGACGGCGCTGTCGCAATTGATGAGCCTATCGATCTGCGGCACGCGGAACATGATGGCCGGCACACTCGCGGCACCATCGGTCGCCACAAAGCGCATGTGCTCGCCGGTTTTGCCCACCACGGCGCGATCGCACATCGTCACGCCCTCGGCGGCCAGAAGCGGCACCTTATTGCCCTGGCCAAACGGCTCAAGACGGGAAATTTGCTCGATGGTCTCGATATTTAGCTCGGAGAGATCAACGGTGGCGGCAACCTCGTCAGTGTCCTCAAAGTCCTCGGCGGGAAGCTCCGATAGCACGGCCGAAAGGCGACGGCGGAACTCATCGAGCTTGGATGCCTCGATGGTCACACCCACCGCACCGGCATGCCCGCCGCGACGAATCAGCAGGTCGGAGCAACGCTCGACGGCGTCGAACAGGTTGATCTTGCCCACCGAGCGGCCCGATCCGCGCGCAACGCCATCCTCGATCGAGAAGAGCAGCGCCGGCACGTGATAGCGATTGGTCAAGCGGCTCGCCACGATGCCCTTGACGCCCTCGTGCCAGCCCTCGCCGCCCACGACGATTGCGCGCCCGCCGTCATAAGTCTCCTCGACCTTCGCCATGGCATCGCGCGTAAGCTCGGCCTCGATCTCGCGGCGTTGGCGATTGATTTCCTCGAGCTCGGCGGCAAGCGCGCTCGCTTCGATGGGGTCGCGGGCAAGCAGCAGGTCGAGCGCCAGCTTGGGATCGGCCATGCGGCCGGCAGCATTCAGACGGGGGATGAGCGAAAACGACAGGCCGTCGGCCGTAATGGTAGAAAGGTCGGCCTTGGCAAGTGCGGCAAGCGCGATATAGCCGGGACGGGCCGTCACGCGCATCTGCTGGATGCCCTCGGCGACCAGTGCGCGATTCTCGGGCGTAAGCGGCATCATGTCGGACACGGTGCCCAGCGCCGCGACCTCTATCAGCGAACGCCAATACGACGGCTTGCCCAAACGCTCGCCCAGGACCTGCACCAGCTTGAGTGCCACGCCGGCACCGGCAAGCTCGCGCGAGGGACCCTTGTCCTCGAGCTTGGGGTCGGTCAGGGGCACGCCCTGCGGCACCTGGTCGGACGGCTCGTGATGGTCCGTGACCACCAAATCGATCCCCAGGCTCTCCAGATAGGAGGCCTCTTCCTTGGCGGCAATGCCGTTATCGACGGTCACGATCAGCTGGGGGCGAGCGAGCTCGTTAACGCGGTCGAGCGCCGCACGCGACAGGCCGTAGCCCTCGTCAAAACGATGCGGAATAAACGGCGTGACGTTGGCGCCAAACGAACGCAGCGCCTCGGTCAACAGACAAGTCGACGTAATGCCGTCGACGTCAAAATCGCCAAAGACGGCGATGCGCTCGTGGCTGCGAATAGCACGCTCAACGCGGTCGACGACGACCGCCATACCCGGAATAACGAGCGGGTCCGCCCAGTCGCGATCGAGCGAAGGCGTCAAAAAAAGCTGGCCTTCCTCGATGGATGTAATGCCGTGCGCAACCATAATGCGCGCCACCAGCCCGGGTATGCCCAGGCCAGCCGAAAGCTCCTTTTCGAGCTCGGGGTTTTGCTGAGCGACCGCCCAGCGATGCGTTGTCTTAAGCGATGACATAGGCGCCCACCCCCGATAGGGGCAGGTCGCCGCAATACCTCTCACGGTTCATAGCGATGAGTCCTCTGTGTATGCCCGCTTCGGCAGGCAGATCTGTTGAACGGATTTATTATACCGTGCGGCGCGGACGCACAACGTCCAGCACGCCGTGGTTTCGATAAACGAGGGCGGTAATAGCCTCGAAATAATCGAGCGTTTCAGCCACACGGACGCATGCGAGCGTCTAGCATATCCATTCAAAACGGATTCACGAGCAAAGGGAGTCACAAGCGCATATGAAGCAATGGGTTGGACTGGGTAAGTTCCTCGCGGGGCATATGCAGATCATCGTTCCGATTTGCGTGACGCTTGGCGTGCTCTTTCCCCAGCAGATCGGCGTACTCAAGCCCATCGTCCCCACCCTGTTTGCCTTTATGACGTTCCAAGGTGCCCTCAGCAACACCTTCCATCAGGTAGCCGAAGTATTCCGCCGTCCGCTGCACCTGATTTTGGCGCTGCTGGTCTCGGCGGTGCTTATTCCCATAACAGCCTATGCCATGGGGTCGCTGTTCTTTGGCTCCAACCCCAACCTAGTCTGCGGTATCGTGCTCGAGTACAGCGTACCTGTGGCAGTCACTGCCTTTATGTGGATTAGCATGTTCGGCGGCAACGGCCCGCTCGCGCTCACCATCATCCTGACGTCCTCGGTTATCTCTCCCGTTACGATTCCGCTCACGCTTAAGCTCTTGCTGGGCGCCACCGTCTCGATCGACGTGCCGGGCATGATGCAGAACATGGCCTTCATGATCGCTATCCCCGCCCTGCTCGGCATCGTAATTAACGAACTCACGCGCGGATGGGGACACGAGAAGCTCTCCCCCGCGCTCTCGCCCGCCTGCAAGTTCATGATGATGGGTGTTATCGCGTCGAACTCCACCGCCATGAGCGAGTACGTGCTGCACATGAACGCGGTGCGCTTGGAAGTCGCCCTCTTTATTTTGATCTTCGCCATCAGCGGCTTTGTCGTCGGTATTCTGGTCGCCCGCGCACTGCATCTGCCGTATAGCGAAACGACTACCATGTGCTTTACCTGCGGTATGCGCAACATCTCTTCGGGCGCCGTCATCGCCACGCAATACTTTCCGGGCGAAGTCGTATTTCCCGTCATGTGCGGAACGCTGTTTCAGCAGATACTTGCCTCGCTTATCGGGCATCTCTTTGAGCGTCTAACCGGCGAGGAGCGCGCTGCCCAGCGCAAGCGCGTCGAGGCCGACCGCGACGCCATGGCACGCTAGGCTGTCCGCATTACGCGGGTGTTAGTCTTGCTATACGAGCGTTTCCAGATGCGCGCGCAGGCGCTCAGCATCGATATCGAGCGTCGTCTCGGCATTGACCTGGGCCAAACGATAGCCGACAAAGTAGGGCGAAACCACCCAACGCGGCAGCGCCTTGGCAATGGTCCGACCGCCCAGGTGATAGAAGAACAAGTTGTACGACTCTGCACGGCCACCGTGGTGCTCGTTTAGGATATAACGCAGAGCTACCTGGATCGCATCGGCGAAGAGATCCGCCTCGGCTTGGTCCCGCGTGTCATCGCTGGCGGCGATTCCCCGCGGAGCTGAAACGTTGACCTCAAAGAACCCCATAATCGGTTCGGTTGAGATGTTGACCGCAATTCTCCCCTGTTGCCAGACATTGATGCCTTCGAAATTGGCGGAAGTCAGCGAAGCATAGCCATCTTCCTGCTCCAAACCCACAATCTGCATGTGCGGATGAACGAGACTACCGCCCGAGAGCGGACCCTTGTTCTTGTACATGAGCACGCTTCGATACTGCCGTGAATCGATCATCTGCTGCCAGCAACCCAGGGCAAACCGCATCACATGATGCAGCTCGTCCGGCGCATAGGTCACCAGGTCTGCGTCGTGGTCGGCCGACTCGATCAGCACGGTTTGACGGGTGGCGCGCAGGGTCTTGAACTTATTCTCGAGCCAGATACAGTCACCGTCGCGCCGGATGATATTGGCGAGTTCCTCGGTATCGCAAAAGGGGCACGCGGTGCCAGGGCGCCGGTTGTCGTCGGGCTTCCCGCTCGCCTGCTCAACGTCAAATACCAGGGGCACGGGTTATACCTCCAGCGGCACGATCTTGGTGCCATGGAGCTCGGAGACGCCCAGTGCCGCAGCCACGGTATCGCGGTTGGCCGCGGAAATGCCGCCGCCGGGAAGGATGGTCAGGCGATCGTCCGCGTAGTCGATAAGGTGCGACAGATGCTCCAGGTTGTCCTCAATCGGCGTGCCGGCGGCACCGCCATGCGTCAGGATGCGCGTTATGCCGCAGTCGGCGAGCGTGTCAATCGCGTCGAGCTGAGCCTCGGGCGAGAGCTGGTCAAACGCCATGTGAAAGGTGATGTCGATGGGCTCGCGCTTGCACTCCTCGGTCGCGCAGCCCGCAGCCATCACAAGGGCGCCCAACGCAAGTTCATCGAGCGCCCATCCGCCGGCACAAGGCTTGCAGCAGCCAAAGACCAAGCCATCGACGCCGGCGCTTACGGCAAGGCCCAAGTCCATCTCCATCATGCGCAGCTCGTCCTGGTTGTAGTGAAAGTCGCCGCCACGCGGACGGATCATGCACATCACCCGTGCATCGTGCTCGCGAGCATAGCTGGTCGTAGCGCTGATAACGCCGGCCGAGGGCGTGGTGCCTCCAACCGCAAGGTTGTCGCACAGCTCAATGCGTCCCGCACCGGCCGCAATGGCCGCCGGCACCCGCTCAAAGTTCTCGGCACAAAACTCGTACAGCATAGATAGACCCCCAGATGACACTTCTATTTCCACACGGCATTGTCGCACTTTAAATACCAAGCCAACGGATCATTTCAAAAGGGGCGCTGACCGAGTTGGTCAGCGCCCCTATTACTGGATGGATTAACCACCAAGATAAGCTTTGCGGACGTTGTCGTCGTGCAGCAGCTCTTGGCCGGTGCCGGTCATGGTGATCTTGCCGGTCTCGAGCACGTAGCCGCGTGTGGCGATGGAAAGCGCCATCTGCGCGTTCTGCTCGACCAGGAGCACCGTGGTGCCGGCCTTGTGCAAATCCTCGACAATCTGGAAGATCTGCTCGATCAGGATCGGCGCCAGACCCATGGAGGGTTCGTCGAGCATGAGCAGCTTGGGATTACTCATAAGGGCACGACCCATAACGAGCATCTGCTGCTCGCCGCCCGAAAGGGTGCCGGCCACCTGGCGACGGCGTTCCTTCAGGCGCGGGAACTGCTCGTAAACACGCTCGAGGCCCGGGGCAACCGTGGACTTGGGCTGTGTATAGGCACCCATCTCCAGGTTCTCCTCGACCGTCATCTGCAAAAAGGCACGACGCCCCTCGGGTACCTGAGACAGGCCCTTGCCAACCAGCTTGTCGGCGGGCGTATGGATAATGTCCTCGCCCATAAACTTGATGGAGCCGGTCTTGGAGCGCAGCAGGCCCGAGACAGTCTTGAGCGTCGTGGACTTGCCGGCGCCGTTCGCGCCAATCAGGGCAACGATCTCGCCCTCGTTAACGTTAAAGGAGATGTCCTTAATGGCGTGGATGGCGCCGTACCAGACGTTGATGTTGTAGACGGAAAGCATCGGCTCTGCCATTTAGTTCTCCCCCTTATCCTGCTTGCCCAGATAAGCCTCAATAACGGCTTCGTTGTTCTGGATTTCCTCGGCCGTGCCCTTGGCGATGACCTTGCCAAAGTTAAGCACGCAGATACCCTCGCAAATATTCATGACGAGCGACATGTCGTGCTCGATGAGCATGATGGCAATGCCAAAGGTGTCGCGAATCTTGACGATGTTCGCCATGAGCTCCGCAGTCTCGGACGGGTTCATGCCGGCGGCAGGCTCGTCGAGCAGTAGTAGCTTGGGATTGGTGGCAAGCGCGCGGACGATCTCCAAACGACGCTGAGCGCCGTAAGGCAGCGAGCCGGCCTGCTCGTTTGCCAGATGTTCCATATCAAAGATAGACAGAAGCTCCATGGCGCGCTCATGGGCGGCCTTCTCGTGCTTCCAATACGTCGGCAGGCGCAGCACGCCCTCAAAGCCGGAGTAGCGCTCCTGGTTGTGCAGGCCGACCTTTACGTTGTCCTCCACCGTCATGGTGTTGAACAGGCGGATGTTTTGGAAGGTACGAGCGATACCCATGCGGTTGACCTGGTAGACGGACTTGCCCGAGGTGTCCTCACCGTCGAGCAGGATGGTGCCGTGCGTGGGCTGGTACACCTTGGTGAGCAGGTTGAAGACCGTGGTCTTGCCGGCGCCGTTGGGGCCGATGAGACCGGCGATCTCGGTCTTACCGATGGTCAGGCTAAAGTCGTCGACCGCCTTGAGGCCGCCGAACTCAATGCCCAGGTGGATGCACTCGAGCGCCGGGCGCTCGCCCAGGTCGCGGTCGGGAACGATGGCGCCAGAAGGATACGGGACCATCTTGCCCTTGTTGAACTCAAACTTACTGGGCATCGGTTGCCACCTCCTTCTTGGAAGCAAAGCGGTCCTTAATGCGCGCGAAGAACGCCTTGAGCTGCGGGTTGTTAGTAAAGACCATGACCAGAATCAACACGATGGCGTAGATGAGCATGCGGTAGTCCGAGAACTGACGGAGCAGCTCGGGGAGTACCGTGAGCAGCGCCGCCGCGATGACGGAACCGCGCATGTTGCCCAGACCGCCCAGGACCACGAACACCAGAATGAGAATCGACGTGTTGAAGTCGAACTTAGTGGCGGAGAGCTGCGAGAAGTTACCGCCGAAGAGGGCTCCGGCAGCACCGGCGAGAGCGGCGGAAACCACGAAGGCGATCATGCGGTACTGGGTGACGGAGATACCCACGGACTCGGCAGCGATCTTGTTATCGCGCACGGCCATGATGGCACGACCGGTGCGGCTGCGGACCAAGTTGAGCACAATCACGAGCGCAACCATAACCAGGATGGCGCCAGCAAGGAACGTCGAGTAGGTCGAAACACCAGATGCGCCCTGGGCACCCTTGATGATAGCGGTGCCGTCTTCGAGCAGGTGCAGGTCGTCGATCGTGGAATTGCCCGTGATGTTAAAGATCACGTGCAGGCCGCGGGAATCGACGCCCACAATGAGGCAGGTAACGATCTCTTTGATAATCTCGCCAAAGGCCAACGTTACGATGGCCAGGTAGTCACCGCTCAGGCGAAGAACCGGAATACCGATCAGGAAGCCCAGAATGGCAGCGGCGATAGCGCCGACCACAATGCTGATGATCAGACGCACCGGGTCGGACGGAACGGCGCTCTCCAGCGCGACGGCGGTGACGATTCCCGTATAGGCGCCGACGCTCATAAAACCCGCGTGGCCTAGCGACAAGTCGCCCGCGATGCCGACGACGAGGTTGAGCGAGATGGCCATGACGATATAGGCCGTGATGGGAACCAGCTGACCGACAATCATGCGCGGAATCATGTGGTTAGACTGCATAAAGAACACGATGGCGAACGCCACAACGCACATGGCGTACGTGACAAAGTCGTGACGCGTCTGCTTGTCTGTAAGAAACTTCATAACGCTCACCTACACCTTCTCGGGTACGTACTTGCCCAAGAGGCCGGCAGGCTTGACGAGCAGGACGATGATCAAAACGCCAAAGACGATGGAGTTGGCAAGGCTCGTGGAAATGTAAGCCTGCGCCATCGCCTCGATGATGCCGATGAGAATGCCGCCGACAAAGGCACCGGGGATGGAGCCGATGCCGCCGAAAACGGCAGCGTCGAAGGCCTTGATGCCAGGCATGGCGCCCGTGGTGGGCTGCAGAACCGGCGAGTAGGAGCACAGGAGCACACCGGCGATGGCGGCAAGGGCGGAGCCGATGGCGAACGTCATCGAGATGGTGCGGTTGACGTTGATGCCCATGAGCTGAGCGGCGGCCTTGTCCTCGGACACGGCGCGCATGGCCTTGCCCATCTTGGTCTTACCTGTAAAGATCATCAGACCGGCCATGATAACCAGGCAGGCGACGATGGTGACGAGCGAGACGGCACTTACGTTGAACTTGGCCAAGAACTCCGGCACCGGGAAGGTGACGAGCGAAGTGAAGTTCTTGGGCGTGGCGCCCCACAGAAGCTGCGCGGCATTCTGCAGGAAGTAGGACACACCGATGGCCGTGATCAGAACGGCCAGCGGGCCTGCTTGGCGCAGCGGCCTATAGGCCAGACCCTCAATGAGAACACCGAGAACCGTGCAGACCACACAAGAGAGAACTACAGATGCCCAGCCCGGGAGGCCGAGATACGACGTGGCGCAGAACGAGACATAGGCACCGACCATGATGACATCGCCGTGAGCGAAGTTGAGCATCTTGGCGATACCGTAGACCATGGTGTAGCCCAACGCGATGATGGCGTAGACGCTGCCCATGGACAGGCCGTTGACCAGGTATTGGATAAAGACCGTCATGTTCCACATCCCCCTTTCGAATAGGTTTCCAGTTGATGTATGAAACAGGGACGTTACGTTGTCCCCAGATACCAAGCAAGCAGGGAAGGTGAAAACCTCCCCTGCTTGGGATCAAAACCGCTCTATGTAAGGCGGCCTATTAGGCCAGTACGTACTTGCCGTCGGTGATGACATACGCCGTAGGATCCTTCTGGACCTGGCCCTTGTCGTTCCAGGAGAGCTTGCCGGTCAGACCGTCAACGGTAATCTTGAGCATAGCCTTGGGCAGCTTCTCGGCGACCTCGGTCGGGTCGGCGTCGACACCAAGACCGGCCTCCTTGAGGGCCTCGGCCACCGCGTGCACGCCGTCGTAGGCATCGGCGGCAAACTGGTCGGGGGTATCGCCGTACTTATCCTTGTAAGCGTTGACGAAGTCGGCATTCTTCTCGTCGTCGGCGGAGAACGGGGTCATGAGCAGCAGACCCTCGGCAAGAGAGGTGTCGAAGCCCTCGACGCCCAGGATGCCGTCCATGCCGTCGCAGCCCATCATCTTGACGTCGTAGCCCATGTCCTTGGCGTTCTTGAGCAGGACGGACGCCGGCGTGTAGTAGATCGGCGCAAAGATCATGGTGGCGCCGGCCTGCTTGGCCTTGGTCAGCTGGTTGGTAAAGCTCGTAGCGGAGTCGTCCTTAAAGGTCTCCTCGTCAACAATCTCGAGCTTAGACTCAGCGGCCTGAGCCTTAAAGGAATCTGCAATGCCCGAAGAATAAGCATCGCCGGAGTTATAGAACAGCACGAACTTCTCGTCCGCATACTTCTCTGCCAGGAACTTGGCAGCGTTGACGCCCTGGTTGGGGTCGGTAAAGCAAACCTGGAAGACGCAATCCTTTCCGTCGGTGACGTCCTCGGAGGACGCGGACGGGGTGATCATGAATGTCTTGGGGTCGTTACTGCACTCTGCGGCAACGGCAACCGACGCACCCGTGGTGGTCGGGCCGACGAGGGCCTGCATGCCCCAGTCGAGCAGGTTATTAAAGGCGTTGACGGCCTTCTCGCCGTCGGCCTGGTCGTCCTCGGCCTTGCTGGCAAGCGGCAGCTCCTTGGTGGAGAAGTCCTTGCAGCCAAGCTCGACGCCCTGGGTAACGGACTTGCCGTAAGACGCGGCGGCACCGGTCAGCGGGCCAATGGTGCCGATCTTAAACGAAGCGTCGCTCGAAGCGGAACCGCTGTCGCCGCCGTTGGAGGAGCAGCCAGCTAGAATGGACATCGCCCCCAGACCTGCTGCGCTCGCGATAACGCTCCTGCGATTCATAACAGGGTTCAATGACTTACCGGTGAGGCTCGACATGCGGCTCTCCTCTCAAATCTCGTCGGGTTTCGGTTACCCGACAGGCCATCCTCCGCCGTCTTCGGCGTTCGCAAAATAGTAGACGCTTTAGTTGAGAAAAGTGGCGATTATTTCAACTTTTCTTTTGCCTTGTCCATTTATCCATAATTATGCGTATTTCTGTCGGTTTATACAGTTTAGCGACTTTATTGTGTGAAAGTAATGTTTCCGTTTTGTTACAAGCTTTCCTGCCCTGAATAACATGGCCCCACCGGTCTCGTTATATGCACTTAGGCGGCGATGTACTTGCCGTCCTGAATCACATAGGCCGTAGCGGGCTTCTCGACTTGGCCCTCGTCGTTCCACGTGAGCTCGCCTGTCAGGCCCTCAATCTTGATCTTGCGCATAGCCTTGGCAAGGTCGCCGGCAATGTCGGCGCCGTCGACCGTAATGTCGATGTCCGCCTCATCGATTGCCTCGACAATCGCGTGGATGCAGTCATAAGCATCGGCGGCAAACTGGTTGGGCGTCTCGTTGTAGGCGTCCTTATATGCCTTGACGAAGTCGGCGTTCTTCTCATCGTCGGCAGAGAACGGGGTCATGAGCAGCACACCCTCGGCAAGAGAGGTGTCGAAGCCCTCAACGGAGAGCAGGCCGTCCATGCCGTCGGTGCCCATGAGGGTCATTTCGTAGCCCATGTCCTTGGCGTTCTTGAGCAGGACGGACGCCGGCGTGTAATAGATCGGGGCAAAGATAAGCGTGGCGCCGGCCTCCTTGGCCTTGGTGAGCTGGTTGGTAAAGCTCGTGGAAGAGTCGTCCTTAAAGGTCTCGGTATCGACGATATCGAGCTTGGAAGCCTTGGCCTGCTCGGCAAAAGCGTCGGCAACGCCCGAGCTATACGTATCGCCGGAGTTGTAGAACAGGGCGATCTTGGCGTCTGCATACTTCTCGGCCAGGAACTTCGCGGCGCTGGCGCCCATGGTGGGATCGGTGAAGCAAACCTGAAAGACCGTGGTCTTATCCTTGGTGACGTCGAGCGACGAGGCCGAAGGCGTGACCATGAGCATATCGTCGGCGATCTCGCCCGAGACGGCGACGGCGGCACCAGTTGTGACGGGGCCGACGAGCGCCTGCATGCCCCAGTCGCACAAGGTATTGAAGGCGTTGATGGCCTTCTCGCCGTCGGCGACGTCATCCTCGGACTTAAGCGAGAGTTTGAGATCCTTGGTCGAGAAATCCTTGGCGGCGAGCTTGGCACCTTTCTCGGCCGAAACGCCATAGGTTGCCGCGGCGCCGGTCAGAGGGCCGATGACACCGATCTTGAAGGTCTTACCGTCATCGGCGGAGCCGCCGTCCGAGCCACCCGACGAGCAACCAGCGAGCGCGGCAGCGCTGCCGAGCGCCGCGGCGCCGGCGAGAAAGTTCCTACGGCTGAGCGTGCTGTTGATGTTGAACATGGTGTCCCCTTTTTTCGCTGGCCGCGGTGCGGCCGTCTTGCGGTACGGGGCAAACCTTATGGCGCAAACGTTGACAGTTTGTTACGGAAGTTCGTTTGTAGCGAGCATGTTTCCAATGTTTCCGCAGCGTTTCGGGGGTGCCGTTTTGTGCGACTCCTGTTACCTGGCGAGCGCGCGCTCTCGGTTCACGCTAGAATGCACTCAACATTACTTGATCAATCAATCTATAAGATGCACGAAGGAGCTATCTATGAGCGAACCCCTGCGCACCGTGAACGTCGGTCTGATCGGTCTGGGAACCGTCGGCGGCGGCGTGGCCCGTCTGATCAAGAGCCACCACGATGAGTACCTGGCCGCCTACGGCATCGACCTTAAGCTGACCCGCGCCTGCGCGCTTGCCTGGGAGCAGGCCGAGGCAGCCGGTATTGAGCGCGAGGCCTTTACGAGTGACTGGCATGACGTCGTTACCGACCCCGCCGTCGATATCGTCGTCGAGCTGATCGGCGGCGAGCATCCCGCGACCGAGATCTTCACCACCGCCTTTGAGCACGGCAAGCACGTCGTCTCTGCCAACAAGGCCCTGCTGGGCCGTCACGTCGAGACGCTTGCCGAGAAGGCGCGCACGTGCGGTGTGCAGATTAAGTGCGAGGCCAGCTGCGGCGGCGGCATCCCCATCGTGAGCACGCTCGAGCACGACCTGGTGGGCAACAAGATCCTGACCATCGCCGGCATCCTCAACGGCACCACCAACTACATCCTGTCGCGCATGGACGCCGAGGGCGCCGATTACGCCGACGTGCTTGCCGACGCGCAGGCCAAGGGCTATGCCGAGGCCGACCCGTCCGCCGACGTCGACGGCTTCGACGCCGCCAGCAAGACGGCGATCCTCGCCTCCATCGGCTTTGGCACCCGCGTGACCACCGATGATGTGTACCAGCAGGGTATCCGTACCATCGGCGCCGAGGACATCGCCCAGGCCCGCGAGCTCGGCTACACCATTAAGCTGCTCGGCATCGCCCGCAACACCGACGCCGGCGTCGACGTCCGCGTGCATCCCACGCTGATCCCCGCCGACCACATGCTTGCCAAGGTCAACGGCGCCATGAACGCCGTCTACGTGGTAGGCGACGCCGTGGGCGAGACCATGTTCTACGGTGCCGGCGCAGGCTCCTTCCCCACCGCGAGCGCCGTCGTGGGCGATATCCTGTCGCTCTCCGAGCAGATCAGCCGCGGCGTGGCTCCGCTGCCCGAGATTGAGCCCTATGGCCACAACCTCGCCTTTAAGCCCATGGACGAGCTCCAGACCAAGTATTATGTGCGCCTGAAGGTCGCCGACCGCGTGGGCGCCCTGTCCGAGACGGTCGATATCTTTGCCAAGCACAACATCTCGATCTCGCTCATCAACCAGGTCGAGGACGGAAAGTCGGGCGTCAGCGATGCCTGCTCGGTCATCTTCCTGACGCACCGCGCGCTCGAGAAGGACGTCCAGGCTGCCGCCGCCGAGCTTGCCAGCGTCGACTGCGTGGCCGAGGTCGCCAACGTCCTGCGCATCGAGAACGTCGAGGCCTGGACCGAAGGCGTCATGGCCAACTAACCCAACGCTCGCCTAGCAATACGCGCTTTGAGGGCTCCCGTCCGATGTGGGACGGGAGCCCTTTTGCCTCCTGCCCTAAGCACAACGGCAGAGCACATTTGCGCGAGCCGCTCATCGGTAACGCGCGCTACCGTTCACCGATATGCAAACGCGGTCGATTCCGGCTACCGCTACGCTGTGCTGAGAATGTCCGCCCGCGATGAGAGGAAGCACTATGTTGCTCGAGGGCAAGAAAGCAATCGTCACCGGAGGCACGCGCGGTATCGGCTATGCCATCGCCTGCCGTTTTATCGAAGAGGGTGCCGCAGTCACCGTCTTTGGCTCGCGCCAGGAGACTGCCGACGCGTCCGTTGAGAAGCTGGCGGCCGCCTATCCCGACGCCAAGGTCTGGGGCCGCTCCTGCGACCTCACCTCACTCGAGGCCGTGACCGAGGCTTTTACCCAGGCTGCAACCGACATGGGCGGCTTGGACACGGTCGTCAACAACGCCGGCATCTCCCAGCGCTCGCCGCTTTTGGACTACACGGCCGAGGAGTTCGCCAAAGTCATGGACCTTAACGTCGTCGCTGTCTTTAACGGTCACCAGGCGGCCGCCAAGATCATGACCGAGGCCGGCCACGGCGGCACCATCACCACCACGAGCTCGATGGTCGCCAAGTACGGTCAGCCCTCCGGCGTCGGTTACCCCACGTCCAAGTTTGCCGTCAACGGCATGGTCCAGTCGCTCTCGCGCGAGCTCGCCCCCATGGGCATTCGCGTCAATGCCGTCGCACCCGGCGTAACCAAGACCGATATGGTCGCCAACCTGCCCGAAGAGGTCATCAAGCCCATCATCGCCACCATTCCGCTGGGTCGCATGGGCGAGCCCGAGGATGTCGCCAACGCCTTTGTTTTCCTGGCGAGCGACATGTCCTCCTACGTCACGGGCGCCGTGCTCCCCGTCGACGGGGCCGCCCGCTCCTAAAGGTCGCAAGCCACGACTTCGAACCTCAACGAGGCCCAACGCAAAAGGCGCGCTGCCTGCATCAACCGCAGGCAGCGCGCCTTCTTCTGTTTGTAAGGGAAACTGCGTCCCGGTATTTCAGCTCAGAACGGGACACAGCTTCCCTCAGGACCTTCTTTCGGAAACTATGTCCCATTCTGGTCGCGGATTCTGGGACGCGCTTTCCGCAAGGCCTTTGATTCGGAAAGCGCATCCCATTTTGAACCTTCAGACTGGGACGCGCTTTCCGGCAGGAGTCCAAAGCGGAAACCGCATCCCACTCCGGGCTTCCATTCTGGGATGTGACTTCCCGATGGGGGCCGATGCGGAAACTGCGTCCCGTTTCGGGTC
>NZ_JBNPNG010000019.1:0-34257 GCF_050314535.1 Collinsella sp. SGI.095 | reverse complement strand
AAAGGCGTCGGTGTTCGTGATGCGGGGCCCGAGCTACCGCGGCAGGGGGCTCGACACGTACTCGGTGGAGGCCGTCCCCCAGGCGGTGAAGGTGAGGGGGATCCAGCCCGAGGGGATGTAGGAATGCGATAGGAAAGTCATAGATGCGGGCGTGTTGGCCAAAATGGGTCGGCCGGGATTGGTCAATCTCGGCCGACTATATTTGGCTAAATTTTTCCGACACTAACATCGTGAATGTTGAGCGAGGTCATCGACTTGATTTTTCTGGTGTTTGAGATATTAGCTTTCGCGATTTACCCTCCAAATTGCAGAGGTTTGAGACGACCGGAAAGGAATGCTTATGCTCGATTCTCCGTTCTTCAGCTACTGGGGAAAGGCGAAAGGAGTTGCTTTTCTCCATCACGGCAATATCGCATCGGGGCTCAAAGTCGTAAAAACGTCGTAAGGTACGCGATATGGTTCGCCGGGATCCTAACTAGCTAGGCATTTTTCTGAATCTGCAGATGTTCCCATGGCAGATAAACAGTACGCGTTGCATAGGGCGATACCTTTCATATAGAAGGCTGCTAAAGAGTCGAAGCCGGGCGCATGCCAAGTTTTATTTCTTGGCCAGTTTGAAGTAGCGCTCAAATATCAATTCGAAAACGTAATAGAACATCAATCGACTGTCGAGGTCCATGCTGCCCAAGCGGATTTCTTTTTGCACGGTGTAGATGGGGTAGTCGGCTAGTTTCGAGAGGGAATTTCGAGAAAAGCCGGTGAGCGTGACGACCTTGCATCCGCGCGTTTTGGCTATCGATGTGGCGTCAATAGACACCTGCGTCTCGCCGCTTACGGAAACGCTGAAGACCAGGTCGTTTTTGCCGAGGAGTTCTGCGTAATGCCTCATGACGTGGCGTTCACTGAGCGTGTCGGTATTCTTGCCCATTATTTTGAGCTTTTCAGCCATCTCGAGGCACGGGTATTTCGAAAAGCCCGAGCAGAAGAACACGATATGCGAGGCGTCCTGGATAAGACTCACAACCGAATCGATGACCCGGTCGTTAAGCAGATCTTTGGTCTGTACGAGCTGGGTATCAAGAGGAAGTGCCTCGATAGTGAATCGATTGCGATCGAGCGAGGCGGAATACGATTGTTTGAGCTCCGTAAACCCCGAGAAGCCAAGTTTATGGGCAAGCCTGACAATTGTATTGGGAGCGACGAAGAACCGTTCGGCAACGCTCTTAAGCGTGACATCGTCAATATCATCACGCAGCTCGATGATGTAGCGCATGATCTCGCTTTCGAGATCGTTGAGCTTGCTCTCGCCAGCTCGCACATGATCATAAAAGGATTCTTGATCTTTCATAAGATGTTTCAGCCCCTCGCACCTCGCCGTACATATGGTACCGCTTTGTGTAGCCAGGTGAGAAATCGGTAATCGGTCAAGATTGCCTATTGCCCATGAACTGGGCAAACGCGCGTGTCTGCCTACACATATCTGTGTCGTGAGCGAAATCATGTGTCCCCGTTTCGCATTGGCCCACACGGGGACTTGCAAATGACCTTATGTCGCAAAATACCAATCGAAACGAAGCAAGCCGAGGACAGCCGCGGAGCCCAAGGTCTTCGAGAACACCGATCAGCCAACCCTGGAGGGACGGAACATGAAGGATAAGCTCAATATTGTGATCGTTGGCGGCGGCTCCACGTGGTGCCCTGGCATTCTTAAAGCCCTGACCAAGCACATGGACATTCTGCCGCTGAACCGCGTGATGCTCTATGACATCGATGCCGAGCGCCAGCGTCCGATCGGCGAGTTTGGCAAGATCCTCTTCGCCGAGGAGGAGCCCGGTGTGGAGTTTGGTTACACCACCGATAAGGACGAGGCTTACACCGACGTCGACTTTGTGCTCTGCCAGATTCGTACCGGCGGCTACGAGATGCGTAGCAAGGACGAGAAGATTCCGCTGCATATGGGAATCATCGGCCAGGAAACGGTGGGCCCTGGCGGCATGGCTTACGGTATGCGCTCCATGCATGACATGGTTGAGATCGTCAACGACGTTCGCGCCCATAGCCCGGAGGCGTGGATTATCAATTACACCAATCCGGCTGCTATTGTGGCATATGGTCTCGAGCGCGTCCTGCCCGATGAGCATCGCGTTCTCAACATCTGCGACCAGCCTGTCAACCTCATGCGCTCTTACGGTCGCCTGCTCGGTCGCGATATGAGCAAGACGGAGCCCGTGTACTTTGGCCTCAATCACTTCGGTTGGTTCAAGCACATCTACGATGAAGAGGGCCATGACCTCGTCCCGCAGATTAAGGAGTACACGGAGAAGAACGGCTTCCTTCCTGCCGATGCCGAGCAGCGTGACCAGTCCTGGCTTGATACCTACGCCATGGTCAAGGACATGCTCGAGGACTTCCCCGACTATCTGCCCAACACTTATCTGCAGTACTATCTGTATCCCGAGTACAAGGTCGCTCACCTCGACCCCGACTACACTCGCTCCGACGAGGTTATCAACGGTCGCGAGAAGCGCGTGTTCGCCGAGTGCGAGCGTGTTGCCAAAGTCGGCACCGCAAAGAACTCCTCGGTTGTGCAGAACGATGCTCATGGCGATATGATCGTGGAAATCACCTCGGCTATTTATCGCAACACCAACAAGACCTTCATTGTCATCGTGCCCAACAACGGCATTATCGAGGGTATGCCCGATGACGCCATGGTCGAGGTCGCGGCAAGCGTGGGCGCCAATGGCCCGCAGCCCTATGCTGTTGGCAAGATTGGCACCTTCTATCGCGGTCTTATGGAGAACCAGTACGCCTATGAGCGCCTGACTGTTGAGGCTTGGATGGAGGGTTCCTACGAGAAGGCCCTGCAGGCACTCACGCTTAATCGTCTGGTCGGTGACGCAAAGAAGGCGCGCAAGGTGCTCGATAAGCTCATCGAGGCCAATAAGGATTACTGGCCGGAGCTTAAGTAGCTAGTTCCATAGCGTTAGATAACTGTTATGGGGCGTGTGGGTTGTAGAGCTGCACGCCCCGTTTCTTTAAGAGGGGTATCCCATGAACAAAGATGAGCTGCTGGCAAAGTTCCAACGCCTGGGCAAAGTCCTCATGACGCCTGTCCTAATCCTGCCAATCGCCGGCATCCTTCAGGGCTTTGGCAATGCCTTTACCAGCCCCACCCTTACGGCAGCTGTTCCCTGGCTTGCTGCTCCGGGCTTTGCGATTTTCTTTTCGATTCTTAAGGCCGCAGCCGGCATCGTTATGAGCAACATCCCGGTTATCTTCTCGATTTGTCTCGCCTATGGCTTCGCCAAGTCCGAGAAGGCTACCGCGGCGCTTTGTGGCTTTTTGGGCTACATGTGCATGAACTCCGTGATGGGCACGTTCCTCACGGCGACCGGCGTTATCGATCCCGCCAATCTTACGACGGGTCAGAGCACGATCCTCGGTATCACCACGCTCGACACGGGCGTTATCGGCGGTCTTCTGGTGGGTGCAATCGTCGCATACCTGCATAACCGTTACTACAAGATTGAGCTGCCTGCCGTGTTCTCCATCTTCAACGGCACGCGCTTTATTCCGGCGGTAACGCTGCTCTCATGCAGTGTCCTCGCATTGGTCATGTCCTTTGTTTTCCCGTTTATCCAGAACGCTCTCGGTGCGCTGTCCGAGTTCATCAAGACTACGGGTGCCTTTGGTGCATTTGTCTACGGCGCTGGCGAGCGCATGCTCCTGCCTTTTGGTCTGCATCACTTTGTCTATTTACCGTTCTTCTTCACGTCGCTCGGTGGCGTCGAGACCATCGACGGCCAGACCGTTCAGGGCGCTATCAATATCTACAACGCGATCCTGGGCTCTCCTAGCACGCCGTTTAACATCGAGGTCAGCCGTTTTGTCATGAACGGTAAGGTTATCTTCGCCATGTTCGGCCTGCCCGGTGCTGCACTCGCCTTCTACAAGACGGCGCTTCCCAAGAACAAGAAGAAGACCGCAGCGCTCATGATTGCCATCGTGGTGCCTTGCATCCTCTCCGGCATTACCGAGCCGCTCGAGTACTCCTTCCTGTTTATCGCGCCCATCCTCTACGTGTTCCACGCTCTCATGGCTGGTCTTGCCTATGCGCTGACCTATATCCTGCAGTTCAACGTGGCCGGCTCCGCATCCTTTGGCGGCCCGCTCTTGTCGTTGATCTTTAACGGCATTATGGGTGCAGCCAAGGGCTCCAACTGGCAGGTTATCCTGTTCCTCGGCCCCATCTACTTCGTGGTGTACTACTTCGTCTTCAAGTTCATCATTCTTAAGAAGGATCTAAAGACCCCTGGCCGTGAGGAAGAGTCTGGCGATGAGGCCGAAAAGGCTCCCAAGACCGTGATCAGCGACCTCATTCCCGCCATCGTTGAGGCAGTGGGCGGCGACAACAACATTAAGTCTGTCGAGGCCTGCTTCACCCGTCTGCGCATCCAGCTCAATGACTGTGACAAGGTGGTTGATGACGCCGAGTTTACCGAAAAGCTCGAAGCGCGTGGCATCGTGCATGTTAACGGCGGCGTGCAGATTGTCTACGGCAACATGGCATCTAACTACGCAACCCAGATGCGCGAGCTGCTGGGTATGGAGTAAACGCCCCACATATCTATAAAATCCTGTATAAAAGGCGGCGGCAGACAATGTGTCTGCCGCCGCCTTTGAGTTGCCCCACGCGCATTTCGTGTATTTGAAATACACGAAATCGTAGAAAAGCGTGTATCTGAAATACACGAAATTGCACTGTCGGAGCTTGCAGGCGGATAGACACTACTCGTATGGGACGGTTTTCACCGGTTGCTCGCCACCTTGGGCTATGTTCGCCCCTATGCCTGCATCCGGGGCTGTGTTGATTGACGACGGCGTTCCCAGCGGGCGAGCTTAATCGTCACCAGCGTGAGCGCCCAGGCCACAAGCGAGAACGCGGCGCCCACTGCGCCTACGTACGCAATGCCTACGCTGCCTACCACGGTGCCGCCCACTGCGGTGCCAAACGTGATGCCGACGTTAAACCCATGGGCTCAACCGAGCTTGCGAGTACTATCGACTTGGGATGGCGGCGGCGTGCCACGTCCATGAAGTGCGTGAAGCATGACACCGAGAACAGGTACATGAGCAGCGCCAAGCTAATGTGACAAAGGGACAGTCCGTTTGTCACATTCCATACCTTAGAAACTTGCAAATTCTTCAAGTTTCTAAGGTAACATCTTATAAACTTGCAAAAAATGCAAGTTTATAAGATTTCATGTCTGGTCGGGCGCTAGGGAGACTCTATGGATATCGTTCGCCGAAGCCGTTATCTTGATCGACTCATTGCTTTTCAGGATACCGACCTCATCAAAATCGTGACGGGCATACGCCGTTGTGGCAAATCAACGTTATTGGACATGATGAGGGACTATCTGGCGCAACAGGGGGTACCAGCCGAGCGTTTGCTGACCTTTAAGATGGAATCTCTAGAGTACGCGGGAATTACGGATTATCTGACGTTTTATCGTATGGTTCGGGAGCGCATCGACGGCATCGATCATCCCTACCTGTTCTTTGACGAGCTCCAGAATGTCGAAGGTTGGGAAAAAGCGGTCAACTCGCTCCGAGTGGATTTGCCGTGCGATATCTATGTCACGGGCTCCAATGCCTTTTTGCTATCGAGCGAGCTCGCAACGCTTATCTCGGGCCGATATGTCGAGGTCAAGATGCAGCCTCTCACGTTTGGCGAATATCTTGATTTTCGCTCGATTGATGCGGTCGCCGCTGAAGGGCTTGGTGAGAGGGTCGAACTTGTTTCCAAGACGGGCGATCGCCTTAATTCAAATACCGTGCTTGAGCAGTACATAACCTATGGCGGCATGCCGTTTCTGGCCCATGATGAGCCGAGACGTGAGCTGTGTCGCGACTATATCCGTAGCCTCTACCAGACGATCGTCGCGCGCGATATCCTGTCGCGTGTGACGCGTAGGGGTCGCGGAGCTATCACCAAGCGCGATGTTCTCGAGCGGCTCTGTGCGTATCTGGCAGACAACATCTCCAACCAAACCTCGGTCAACAAAATCGTAGGGACGCTCAACGAATCAGCGGGCGGTAAGACCAACGCATCGACGGTGTCGGCATATATTGACGCTCTGGAAGAGACGTACCTGTTTACCAAAGTAAAAAGGTATGACATCAAGGGGCGGGAGCTTCTTAAGACAGGCGGTAAATATTACATAGCTGATACGGGAATTCGCAGCTATCTTGACGGATATAGAGGTAGCGATAGCGGAAGGATGCTCGAGAACGTTATCTACAACCAGCTTGTCTTTGAAGGATACGAAGTGTTTTGCGGCCATCTACGCGCGGGGGAAATCGACTTTGTCGCAATCGGCGAGGGATCAGACCGCAAATATATCCAGGTTACCGAACGGATCGATGCCGAGGCGACGAGGGAACGCGAGCTGCGACCGCTCAAGCTAAGCACGCTAGGAAAAATTCCTGATTCGTATGAGAAGATCCTGATTGTCAGGGATGGCGACCATCCAACGGACATCGATGGCATCAGAATCGTGGGGGCAGTCGACTTCTTGTTGAGAAATAAGATTACCCGCGGCTAAACGTAAACAGATCCGTTTCGATGCGACAAAGGAGCAGTCCTTTTCGCATTCCGTGCGAGCCCTCGTGCCGTCTGGGGGTATAAGGCTAGCAAGTGTTTATTTGCGAGGCCTAAGGGGCGCCCCGTATGGATATCGATAACTTTGAATGGTGGTATAGCGAGGGCGAGGTTCCGGACGAGGAGTGGGACGAGCCCGCGCCGCATGACGTGTCGAGCGACGAGGACGAGAGCGGCGACGATGCCGTCGAGACGGATGCCGCTTCCGACTCGGCCGAACCCCTAACCTTTGAACAGGCCTGGGCCCAGGCTGAGGCCGACGAGGCAAAGGCCGACGCCACGGCCACACTGGGTGAGCCGGCCGACATGTCCATCTCGCCGGCAAAGACCCCGCAGCCGCGTCACACTATCGACCCCGACAGCACGGCATCCTTTAGCATTCTCGACGTGCCCGCGCAAGGCGCCCAGGCGCCTGCGCCCGCGCATCGCCCCGATCTGGCTCGCGAGGAAGGCGCGGGCCGGCGCTCTCCGCTCGGCCCCATCCTCATCGCCTTCATGGCCGGCGTTATCGCCTGCTCGGCAATCGGCAGCGTTTGGAGCCATGTTGAGCAGCAGCGCCAAGACGCCGCCAAGGTCGAGATCTCCGTCGAACAATCGCTCAACCGTACGCGCTCGGTGCATGTGTCGGTCGAGGTCAAGGACGGCGCGACGTGGGATACCGCGCGCGGCGACAGCCAGATGCTCATCCATATCGTGGGCCGTACGCTCAAGGGACAAGCGATCGACGAGCACCAATACGTCAATTCCGAAGGTGACGGTATCGAGCTCAAGCCCGGCGACTACGAACTTACGGTCGATGAGCCACCTGTCGCCACCGACGGCACGCGTTTTCGTGCCTCGAAAAGAATGGTTCCCGCGAGCTTTAACTCGCGGGCGCCCGATACGGTCGACACCACCTCGCAGGGCGGGTTTGACCTTTACGTGGATACCCAGTAGGCGCTCGCCGCCCATTTCCGCTATGGCTACTCAATAATCGCCTGCCGTCCCGTCCCGCCGCCAAGAGTGGGACAATAGTTCTCGACACTATTGTTTACTTTTGGAGGAAGTAGCATGTCTACCGTCACTACCATCAGGCGCGGCGGCCTCACCGCGGCCATCGATTCCATGGGCGCCCAGCTCACGAGCCTTGCCCTCAACGGCAACGAGTATCTGTGGCAGGGCGATCCCGCTTTTTGGGGCAAGCATGCGCCCATCCTGTTCCCCATTGTGGGCTCGCTGCGCAACAACACGGCGACGTCTGCGGCCGGCAGCTGCGAGATGGCGCGCCACGGCATCGCGCGTATCGTGGAGCACAAGCTGGTCGAGGTGTCGGAGGACGGTTCGTCCGTCACCTACGAGATTACCGATACGCCCGAGTCGCTCAAGGCCTTCCCGTTCCACTTTAAGCTCAACATGACCTATGCCCTGACTGGCGACGCCACTCTTACGCAGACCTTTGCCGTCACCAACACCGGCGACGTGGACCTGCCGTTTTCGGTGGGCGGCCACCCCGCATTTAACGTGCCCGTTCCCGGTGCCGAGGACGAGGCGTTCGAGGATTACGAGCTGGCGTTTACCGAGGCTTGGACTAACGAGGCGCCCATCATCACGCCCGATGGCCTTATGACGTTCGAGGGAAGCTACAAGGCTCCCGATAACTCGGACGTGCTGCCCATCACACACCGTAGCTTCGACAACGACGCCATCATGTTCACCGATACCCCGGGCTCCACGCTCACGCTGCGCAGTCGCAAGTCGGGCCACGGCGTCAAGATTGACTTTGAGGGCTTTAAGTACATTGGCGTGTGGTCTGCCGCCAACGACGCCCCGTTCGTGGCGCTCGAGCCTTGGACCGGACATACCACCATGGACACCGAGGACGACGTCTTCGAGCACAAGGTCAACACCATCACCTTGGCTCCCGGCGCCACCGACAAGCGCGCCTTCGAGGTTACGCTGCTCTAGAGGTTCCGCCGTTCTAACGAACGGCGGACCGGTCGACGCTGCGCGCCACCCAGAGCGACAATTTGTCATTCAAAAGGCAAGGCATGACCAGAAGGTCTATGCCTTGCCTTTTTCATGCCAACTTGTTCGCTCTGGGTGGCGCTCGCTGGCATTGCCGAATCATCGACGTCCCCAACGACTACCAATCGTTTTCTGTTTGTTAATTTGTATATATGCATCTGCTGGAGGTAACGCTGAGCGGTATCCTGTTAAGTCGTTAGCATACGATTCAACAGGGAAGGCAGATTATACATTCTCCCCATCAGCGCGACGTGCATCCACAGCCGGTGTGCAGCCGTCGCATCTTCTTGGGTAGCGCTCTTGCCGCGAGCGCTTCCGCCGTCGCCGGCGCGCTCGCCGGCTGTCAGCGTCCGTCCACGCTCAAGGTGGTTCAGCCCACGACGGGCGGCGGTCGCGACGACCTGTCCGATTCCGTGATCGGCAAGGATAAGATTCGCATCGGCATGGAGGCGGCCTACGCCCCGTACAACTGGCAGGTTTCCGAAGCCAGTGAGTACACCATCCCCATCGACAACGTACAAGGCGCCTATGCCGATGGCTACGACGTACAGATCGCCAAGATTGTCTGCAAGGCCCTCGGTGGCGAGCCCGTTGCCGTCAAGCAGAGCTTCTCGGGCCTTATCGATTCGCTCAACAACGGCCAGATCGACCTCATCATCGCCGGTATGAGCGCCACGCCCGAGCGTGAGGAGTCGGTCGGCTTCTCCGACCCGTACTTTATTGGCTACTTTGGCCTGTTCGTAAAAGAGGGTTCCCCCTACCAAAACGCCACCAAGCTCAGTGACTTCAGCGGCGCCACGGTGCTCGGCCAAAAGGACACCATGCTCGATACCGTCATCGACGAGATCCCGGGCGTCGTTCACAAAAACCCGGTCGACTCCGTCCCCACGGTGTTCTCGAACCTGTTGCAGGGCACCTGCGACGCCGTGACGTACAACACCGAAAATGAAAAGGGCTACATGGCCCAAAATCCCGGTATCGTCCCCATTCATTTTGCCGAGGGCGAGGGCTTTAAGCAGGAGGTCGCGGCAAACGTCGGCTGCCGCAAGGGCTCGGACAAGCTGCTTAAGCTCATCGACAAGACGCTCAAGGGCGTCAGCCAGGAGGAGCGCGACCAGATGTGGGACGCGTGCCTCGACCGTCAGCCGGCATAGGGAGGCAGCATGAAAGCCATTAATCGTCTGGTCTCCTTTATCAAAGCCGACCATCGTTATGTGTACCTGGGCACGAGCGTCATCGCGGCGCTCGGACTGGCGTTTAGCCAGCGCAACCCCACGCCGCTGAGCTTCTTGGCCCCCACGGGCGTGCTCCAAGATTGCCTTTGGGCGATCCTGTGGGCGTGGCTCGTCGTGTCGGCGGCGGCGCTGGTCACCAAGCTTATGCACTGGAGCGACTATCGCGAAAAGTCGCTGTTCGCATCCGAGCGTTTCCGTCGTGGAGCACGCTTGGGCAGCTATGTCGTGGTCGCCATCGCGGTGGTCTTTTTCGTGGATCGCTGCGTCATGTCGTTTATCGACTTGGTGCAGGTGAGCATTGTCTCGGATTCCAACCCCAGCGACTTTTTGTCGAGCCTGGTCTACATGACCTACAAGAGCGGCGACTTCTTTATCCGCGGCATCGAGATTACCATCGCGCTTGCCACCTTCGGCACCGTCATCGCCTTTTTCCTGGCACTGCTCTTTGTGTTTTTGCGCATTCAGACCTTCGATCGCGTGGACAACGACCTGGTGCGCTTCTTTAAGAGCATCGGCCGCGGCTTTACGACCGTCTACTCCACCATCGTGCGCGGTACGCCCATGATGGTCCAGGGCCTGCTCATCTATTACGCGGGCTTCACCGTTTTGCGCGGCATGGGCTTCGAGACCGCCCAGGCCAACCAGCTTTGGAGTACCTTTACCGCCGGCCTCGTCACCATCTCGCTCAACTCCACCGCCTACATGATGGAGGTCCTGCGCGGCGGCATCGAGTCCATCGATCCCGGTCAGGCCGAGGCGGCGCGCTCGCTGGGTCTGTCGCAGTGGCAGGCTATGCGTAAAGTCGTGTTTCCCCAGGGCATTAAAAACGCGATTCCGGCGCTCACCAACGAGCTCATCATCAACATCAAGGACTCGTCGGTGCTCTCGGTCATCGGCGTGTTCGACCTCATGTACGCCACTACCACCGTCGCCGGCGTGTACTACCGCCAGATGGAGGTCTACTGCGTGGCACTCGTGGTCTACCTAATCCTGACGCTCGTGGCGAGCCGCCTGCTCGAGGCCTTTGGCAAAAAGCTCGGCGCCGAGGCCCCGGCCACGCTGCCCAGCTCCAACTAGGCTCAAGACGAGGAGAATCATCATGGCAGATACCGCCACTACCGGCGCTGCGGCCGCCGTACAGACCAATGAGCCGCTCATCCGCGTCGAGGGCCTGCACAAGAGCTTCGGCTCGCTCGAGGTGCTCAAGGGCATCGACCTGTCCGTTAACCCCGGCGAGGTCGTTACCATTATCGGCGCTTCGGGTTCGGGCAAATCGACCTTTCTGCGCTGCCTCAACCTGCTCGAGACCCCGGACGCGGGCCATATCTGGTTCCATGGCCAGGACCTCACGGCCGAGCGCTGCAACATTAACAAGCTGCGTGAGGACATCGGCATGGTGTTCCAGGGCTTCAACCTGTTTAACAACATGGACGTGCTCGATAACTGCATGCTTGCGCCCGTCACGCTCAAAAAGATGAGCAAGGCCGAGGCCGAAAAGGTCGCGCTGGAGCATCTGACGAGCGTGGGACTCGAAAAGTTCGCGCACGCCGCCGTGGGTCGCCTGTCCGGTGGCCAAAAGCAGCGCGTGGCCATCGCTCGTGCCCTATGCATGAATCCGCAGATCATGCTGTTCGACGAGCCGACCTCCGCACTCGACCCCGAGATCGTGGGAGAGGTGCTCGAGGTCATGCGCAAGCTCGCTGCCGACGGCATGACCATGGTCGTCGTCACGCACGAGATGGCCTTTGCCCGCACCGTGTCCGATCGCGTGGTCTTTATGGACAAGGGCGTGGTCCTCGAGGACGCCGCGCCGGCGGAGCTCTTTGGCAACCCCAAGCACCAGCGTACCCGCGAGTTCCTCTCGCGCTATCTTGAGGACAAATAACCAACCGCAAATGTTTGCATGGCAGGGCCGTTCCGGTGGGGCGGCCCTCGTCATCACAATCGAAAGGATGTCATGGCCGAGGTTTGGCGCTTCTTTGCGCATGAGGATGATTTTGCCGATTTGGACGAAGTTGGCGCGTGCGAGCGCCTGGGGCGCGTGCTGTCGTTTCCGACCGTTTCGAGTATGGATGCCGAGGCGGTGAACTGGCAGCCGTTCGATGACCTGCGCGTCTATATGCAGCAGGCGTGGCCACATGTGTTCGCGGCGGGCGAGGTCGAACTCATCGACCACTCGCTGCTGGTGACACTTGGCGGTTCCGACCCTGCCCTCAAGCCCGTTATGCTCATGGGCCACATGGACGTGGTTCCCGTGGTGCCCGGCACCGAGGCCGACTGGACGCATGCCCCCTTTAGCGGTCACGTGGACGACACCTACATTTGGGGTCGCGGCGCTATCGACATGAAAGACCAGGTCGCAGGTATTCTCGAGGCGGTTGAGTATGCGTTGGTGCACGGCTGGGAGCACGAGCGGACGCTGCTGCTCGCCTTTGGCCAGGACGAGGAAACCACGCAGTATGGAGCGGGGGCCATCGGCCGCGTGCTCGAGGAGCGCGGCGTTGAACTTGAATACCTGATCGACGAGGGTGACTACCGTATTGTTTCGGCTGCCGAGTACGGCGCGGGCGAGGGCTGGCTTATGCATGCCGACCTTGCCGAGAAGGGCTATGCCGATATCGTGCTCAAGACGAAGAGCGAAGGCGGACATTCGTCCAACCCCTACGGCGGCACATCGCTCGAGGTATTGAGCCGCGCTATCGCCGCAATCTGCGATATCGAGTGGCCGACGCGCGTGACCGATCTGCTTGCCGCGCAGCTTGTCGAGTTGGGGCTCTACACGGCGGATGAGATTGCCGCCAACGGAGGCGTCATTGTTCGCGACTGCCTCGCCAGCAACAAGCTCTATCCGCTCGTGACCACTACCTGTGCGCCCACGCAGATTGAGGGCGGCAGCACTGGCGCCAACGTGATGCCGCAGGATATGTGGGCCAATATTAACTTCCGCATGCTCGAGGGCACGGGCGTGGCTGATGTTGTTGACCGTTGCCGCGAGGCCGTTGCCGCTGCGGGCCTTACCGGGCGCGTGGAGGTCGAACTTGGCCCCGGCAGCTCCGAGCCTTCGCCGTCCCCACGTGTTGGCGGACCGGGGCTCGAGGCCGTTCGCACTATTGCCGCCCGCTACTTTCGTGATCAAAAGGGGGCGGAGGAAAACGTACCGAATGCGGCGGGCGGGGCTGCTGTCGGCATTGTGCCCTCAACTGTGATCGGTGCCACCGATGCGGCTAACTATCAGCGTATTTGCTCTGAATGCATTCGCTTTTCGGCGTTTGTGGTCGACGATGACGAGTGCGATCGCGGTGTCCACGGCACCAACGAGCGCATTACCCGCCGTGCCTACCTCCAGGGTGTCCACTTTTTCATCGCACTGCTTCAAACGCTCTAGAATGTGACAAAGCGACAGTCCCTTTGTTAGCCGTTGTAGTCGTTGGGGACGTTCTTAAACGACTCGTCGTTAAGGAACGTCCCCAACGACTACGTCCACTCATTCCGTGCGGGTTATATGCAGGTTTGCCTGCGCACGCTATCATATATGGGTTAGACCGCAACTATGTACCCTATACGCGAAGGGATGCGCATGTATCTGAAAATCGACATGTTCTAGCTGGGCTTACCCCGCAACGGCGCCATGCGCCCCATCAATTCCGCCGATTTTCACCTTCACGCATATAAAGGAGTTCCGCCATGCGCGACAAGCTCGAAAAGATCATCAAGGCCTACGAGGAGCTCGAGAAGAAGCTTTCCGACCCGGCCGTCGCCTCCGACATCAAGGAGTTCACGCGTCTCAACAAGGAGTACGCGCACCAGTCCGACCTCATTGCCGCTGCGCGCGAGTACATCGGCGCGCTCGACGACATCGAGGCTGCCAAAGAAATGCTCCGTGACACTACCGATGCCGACGAGAAGGAGATGCTCCAGATGGACATCTCCGAGAACGAGGACAAGCTTCCCCAGCTTGAGGAAGACATCAAGTACATGCTCATCCCGAGTGACCCCAATGACGACAAGAACACCATCGTCGAGATCCGCTCCGCCGCAGGTGGCGACGAGGCGGCCATTTTCGCCGGTGACCTGTACAAGATGTACCAACGCTTCTGCGAGTCGCGTGGCTGGAAGACCACCGTGCTCGACTCCAGCCCCAGCGAGGCCGGCGGTTTTAAGTCCATCGAGTTCAAGGTCGAGGGCGACCGTGTCTACTCCGTCATGAAGTTCGAGTCCGGCGTGCACCGTGTCCAGCGCGTTCCCAAGACCGAGTCCCAGGGCCGCATCCAGACCTCCACGGCAACTGTCGCCGTGCTTCCCGAGGCCGAGGAGATCGACGTTCAGATCAACCAGTCCGACCTGCGCATCGATACCTACTGTGCCTCCGGTCCTGGCGGTCAGTGCGTTAACACCACCTACTCCGCCGTGCGCATTACCCACCTGCCCACCAATACCGTGGTGCAGTCGCAGGAGCAGCGTTCCCAGATTCAAAACCGCGAGGTCTGCATGCAGATGCTGCGTGCCCGTCTGTACGAGATGGAACTCGAGAAGCAGCAGGCCGAGCTCGGCGCCGAGCGCCAGAGCCAGATTGGCCACGGTAACCGTTCCGAGAAGATCCGTACTTACAACCAGCCCCAGGACCGCGTGACCGATCACCGTATCGGTTTCAACTCCACCTACAACGGCGTCCTTCTGGGCGACCAACTCGGTGCCGTCATCGAGGCGCTTGCCGCCGCCGAGCGTGCCGAGAAGCTGGCACAGGCCGTATAAGTTACGGCGTTTTACCAAACGCCGTAACGGCTCGACGCTGCGCGGGCCGCACCTGTACAATCTGACGTTCAACTTCAAGGGCGCGACCAGAAGGTCAGCGCCCTTTCGTTCCACGTCACCTTGTCTCAAATGCGACCCGCTCGCTGTCCGTCCTCTACCTGCGGCGGGTAGTCATTGGGGACTTATGCTCAACCTGCGGCGCCTCAGAGGTAGTCATTGGGGACGTTCTTAAATGACTAGGTTGGGTAAATTACTTTTCGAGTTTATTTAATCTACTTTGTTGGAAATTAAGCTGCCTACCTACTCAAAGTAATTAACAGCCTTCATCTGCAATTGAAAATATTGCTCGAAATATCGTCCAAGAAGTCGCGGGGCCCTTTTTGGTGCGTCGCACGTCAAGTGATTTGGCAAGTTCTTGGTTAGATATTGGTTAGTTTTGGGGCAACCTTGCCAAAAGCTTGACGAATGCAAATCTAGACGTCGGCGAATGAACACTTTGAGCGAGCCCGGTGCAAAATTCTGGGCTGATTCTCGATAATCGCTTCCAATCGTCTCTCGCCGCGTGCCGCCCTCGCGTACAATCTGCTCCGACATTCGCGCGCCGCCCGGCGCTTAAGAGGGGAGGACCCATGGCAAACGAGATCTGGACCATCAGGCGTTGTCTCGAGTGGACCAAGGAGTACCTAGCCGAGCGCGGCGAAGAGCACCCCCGTCTTTCTGCCGAGTGGCTGTTGTGCGCAGCCACGGGCCTAGCGCGCATCGACTTATATATGCGTATGGACGACACGCTCGATGCAGCGCAGCTCGAGACCATGCACGCGGCGGTTGTCCGTCGCGCCAAGGGCGAGCCGCTGCAGTACATCACCGGCAGCACGCAGTTCCGCATGATCGACGTCGCGTGCGCCCCCGGCGTGCTCATTCCACGTCCCGAGACCGAGATGCTCGTCGAGGAAGTCCTCAATTATCTGGATGCCGAGGTTCTGAGCCCCGAAGCTGCCACCCGCCAGCGCGTAGAGTTGCCATGGAACGACGAGGTCGAGCAGGCGCGTAAAGCCGAAGCCGCATTGGCTGACGAACGCGCGACTGCCGAGCGCCGTGCCGCCAACCTCACGGCTGCCGATGAGGCGGCGTTGGGCGGAGACGTGCTGGGCAGCCGAGCTTATGCCGAGGAGCTGGCCGATCGTGAGGCCGAGGAAGCCGCCGCGCAGGCAGCTGAGGCCGAGACCGCGGAAGTCGCTGAGCCCGAGCTCGACGAATACGGCATTGCCATCGAAGGCGTCGACCAAGAGACGGCCCTAGTGCAGGATGCCGCCGCGTCTGTGCCTGCCGACCCCCGCATTGCCCGCGTTCTCGAGGTCGGCTGCGGCACGGGCTGCATCTCGCTCTCCCTTGCTTGGGAGCGTCGCGGCCATGTCGCCTGCACCGCTACCGATATCGAGCCGCGCGCCATCGACCTGGCCACCAAAAACCGCGATGCACTCGGGCTGACGTCCGATGAGGTCGCCTTCAGCCTCACGAACCTGGTGAGCTCTATCCCCCGCGAGGAGTGGGGCACCTTTGACGTGCTCGTTTCCAACCCGCCTTATATCCCGACTGACGTCATGCGCTCGCTGCCGCACGAGGTCAAGGACTTTGAGCCCGATTTGGCGCTCGAGGGCGGCGCCGATGGCCTTGATATCTTCCGCCGCCTGCTCAATGCGGCGCCCTATATGCTGCGCGCCGGCGGCCTGTTTGCCTGCGAGCTCTATGAGGGTGCCCTCGACGCCGCGGCCGAGCTCTGCCGCCAGGCGGGTCTTTCGGACGTACGCATCGTCCGTGACCTCACCGATCGTCCCCGCATCGTTCGAGCTATCGTCACCGAGCCCAAACAACGTCAGTAAAGTACGAAGCGTATTGGCGGCGCGGCGGCGGGAGCGCTGCGCCGGAAATGTAAAGAGGCTTGTCACGGCTCAATTACCCCTCACTTTCACCGACTGCTATAGCCGCTCACCAAACCAACATGCGCTGTGGACAAATAGGTTAAACGTTTCGTGCGAGAATGCCCCTCAGTAAACAAACTTTCACCAGAGCGTAAGGGGCTGGCATACACATGCAGACGGTCTATCGGGTATTCGAGGGAGCGCGCGAGCCGCATCGGCTCGCCGTCGAGCGTACGGCCGAGGTGCTCGGCCGTGGCGGCCTGGCCCTGATCCCAACCGAGACCGTCTATGGCGTCGCTGTGGCAGTCAACGCCTTCTCGGACGCCGTGCCCCAAGATACAAGCGAATCTCTGCCGTGGCCGCGCGATCCGCAGGCTGCCGTCAACGGCGCCGCGGTGCCCGCGCTCGGTACCGGCTACCGCCGCATCTTTACCCTCAAGCAGCGTGAGCTCACCCAAACGGTCGCCTGGCTGGTCGATGATGCCGAGGCCCTCGACCGCTACGGCGTGGATATCCCAGAAGAGGCACGCATACTTGCCCGACGATGCTGGCCGGGCGCCCTGACTATTGTGGTCAAGGCGGCTCCCTGCGTGCCGACCTTTATGCGTGCCGCCGACGACACGGTGGCTCTTCGCGCGTCGGCCTCGCCCGTGGTACAGGCGCTCATTCGCACCTGTGGCAGCCCACTTGCCTGTACGAGCGCCAATACACACGGCGCGCCCGCGCCGGCAAGCTTTGCCGACGTTGAAGACCGCATTCTAGAAGGGGTCGACGTGGCCGTCGACGCGGGCGAGACGCCGTGCCGCGACGCTTCGACCATCGTGTCGTTCCAGCACGGCGGGCTCCAGATCCTGCGCCAAGGCGCACTTCCCGCGTCAGAGATTGAGCGGGTCCTGTCCGACCCGATGCATAGAAAGGTGTAAGCGATGTCGTTGAATCTGGGCAGCCTGGGCATGGAAGATGCCTCGTTTGACTTTGGCGGTTCCTACATCATGGCGCTCGACTGCGGCACCACCTCGGTACTTGCGACCATCGTCGACGAGTACGGCTGCATTGTCGCCCAAGCGCGCCGCAGCGTCAAAACCAGCTTCCCGCGTCCCGGCTGGGTGGAGCAAGACCCCATGGCGGTCCTTGCCAGCCAGATTGCGGTCATGATGGAGGTTCAGTTTAAGAGCGGGATTCATTCCGATCGCATCGCCGCCATCGGTATCTCCAATCAGCGTGAGACCACGGTGGTCTGGGACCGCGTGAGCGGCCAGCCCATCTATAACGCCATCGTATGGCAGTGCCGTCGCACCGCGTCTCTGATCGATAATTTGGTTGAGCAGGGCGCAGAAGAGCTGGTGCGCTCCCGCACGGGGCTTACGCTCGACCCGTATTTCTCGGCCTCCAAGGTGCAGTGGATTCTCGACAACGTCGACGGCGCACGCGAGAGCGCGGCGGCGGGCGACCTCATGTTCGGCACCATCGACACCTGGCTCATCTACAACCTCACCGGCAGCCAGGTCTTTGCCACCGACTACACCAATGCCAGCCGCACGGCACTCTTTAATATCCATACGCTCGATTGGGACGACGACCTGCTGGCGCTCTTTGACGTTCCGCGTTCCATGATGCCCGAGGTTCGCTGGAGCTCGGGCGACTACGGCCGCGTCGCGAGCGACATCATGACCAACATGCCACCCATCATGGGCGTGGCGGGCGACCAGCAGGCGTCGCTGTTCGGCCACTGCTGTTTCCATCCCGGCCAGACCAAAAACACCTATGGTACTGGTTGCTTTATGCTCATGAACACCGGCGACGAGGTCGTCGAATCCAAGAACGGTCTGGTCTCCACCATCGGTATCGCCGCGGACGGCAAGGTCAGCTACGCACTCGAGGGTTCCATCTTTGCCGCCGGCTCCACCATGAACTGGCTTCGCAACAACATGGGCATCATCTCGAGCGTGAGCGAGTCTGCACAACTCGCCGCTTCGATTAACGACAACGAGGGCTGCTACTTCGTTCCCGCCTTTGCGGGTTTGGGCGCTCCCTGGTGGGACCCGCGTGCCCGCGGTATCGTGTGCGGTCTGACCGGCGCCTCGAGCCGTGCGACCATCGTACGTGCCGCCTGCGAATCCATGGCATATCAGAGCTACGACGTGCTGCGCGCCATGGAGCAGGACGTGGGGCTTTCGATCGAACGCCTGTCTGTCGATGGCGGCGCGTCGCGCAACGAGTTCATCATGCAATTCCAGGCCGACCTGCTGGATATCCCCGTGCTGCAATGCGAGACGGTGGAGACCACGGCAATCGGTGCCGCGTACTTGGCGGGCCTTGCCGTCGGCTATTGGGAAGACCTAGAAGAGCTGGAGCAAAATGCCCAGATCGTTAGGACCTTCCTTCCCCACATGTCCGCCGAGCGCCGCGAGCAAAACCTTGCGGGCTGGCGCGATGCGGTCAAGCGCTCGCTCAATACCGCACAGTAGGGCTGCGATGGGATGCGCGATACAACAAACCGCTAAACTGATGCATGGCGTGCAGCGGCAACATTGCTGCGCGCCTTGTCAGCAAGGCCATTTTGTGGCCGCAACGAAAGGGGAAAGACCCATGACCGTTACCTACGATGCGTCCCGTGTGACGCTTGTCGATCATCCGCTCGTCCAGCACAAGCTGTCGATCCTGCGCGACAAAAACACCGGCACCAATCAGTTCCGCCAGCTCGTGCGCGAACTCGCGCTTTTTGACGGCTACGAGGCCATGCGCGACCTGCCTATGGAAGACGTCGAGGTCGAGACCCCCATCACTACCGCCACGTTCAAACAGCTCGCCGGCAAGAAACTCGCCATCGTGCCCATCCTGCGTGCGGGCCTTGGCATGGTCGACGGCATCCTCGACCTGGTGCCCTCCGCTCGCGTGGGACACATCGGTATGGAGCGCGACGAGGTTACTCACGAACCGCATGAGTATTACTGCAAAATGCCCAAGGATATCGACCAGCGCATCTGCCTGGTTGTCGACCCCATGCTCGCCACGGGCGGTTCGGCCGAGATGGCCATCAGCTACCTGCGCGAGCGCGGTGTCAAGGACATCCGCATGCTGTGCATCGTCGCGGCCCCCGAGGGCCTCAAGTCGCTGACCGAGAAGGACCCAGATGTGCATATCTACACCTGTGCCATCGACGACCATCTTAACGAGGCTGCCTACATCGTTCCCGGCCTCGGCGACGCCGGCGACCGCATCTACGGCACGCTCTAGTCGCTGGGCTAAGACGGCCGCGGCTGCAAATACGAAGAAACGGTGCGCGCGGACGAACAAAAGTCGACCGCGCGCACTCCTGTTAACGGACGTTTTGCCCTGCAGGGTTCGAGAAAAACGTATTACCGTACCTGCGGCATAAAGAAGGTCTTAAGAAAACGAACAGGTGCGTATTAACCGATGCTTTTTCGGTTGTACTTTAGCGATTGGCTCGTACAATAGTCACCAATGTTTGGCGGGAACTGTTCTGTGAAGCGTTAAAAAAGAAAGTGAGGACGCCAGTGTTTCAGATAGCCGATCTGCTCGCTATCGTTGCAGGCGCCATCGCGGGCGCGGTCGCCTTTCTTCCCTTTGTTTTTACGCTCAAGCCGGTTCTTGACGATAAACAGAATGCGGACATGCTCAAGGGTATGGTGAGTCTGGCGGTCTCGGCAATCGCCCTGCTTGTCTTTACCTTGGTTGTGTTTGTGTTGTTCGGAGAGGCATTTCGCATGTTCCTCCTGGGCGAGGCGATCGGCTTCGTGGCCTTTATGGCCGCCTGCACGGTTCGTGTCGCCAAGGCGCTGCGAGATCCTCATGAGGTCGAAAGGTAAGTCGTGGAAATTTTTGAAAAGCTGCCTGATGAGATTAATCATCTGGTCAGCGAGTTCAGCTCCACCCCTGTCGTGGGCGATCTGGGCTGCGGCATCACGCAGTACTCGTTTTGGCTGATCGTCTCCACGATCGTGCTCCTGATCGTCCTGGCCGTGTTCAAGAAGAAACAGACCCTGGTTCCCAAGGGCTTCTTCGTCAACGGTTTCGAGTACATCATCGAGTACGTCGAGAACGATATCGGCAAGGGCGTCGTGGGTGAGAACTGGAAGAAGCACTTCCCGTTCCTGTGCTCGCTTTTCCTGTTCATCCTGATCAATAACATGATCGGCCTGATTCCGGGAATGAAGCCCGGCACCGGCGCAATCGGCTCCACCGCCGCGCTCGCCATCTTCGCCTTCGTGTACTTCATCTACTACGGATGCAAGGCTCACGGCGTGATCGGCTACATCAAGAGCCTCGCCCCGCAGGGCGTGAGCTTCCCGATGAATGTGCTTGTGTGGGTCGTCGAGCTTTTCTCGACCTTCCTGCGCCTCATCACGCTTGCCGTCCGTCTGTTCTGCAACATGTTCGCAGGACACGTGGTCATGGGCTCATTCGCCATCATGGCGAGCATGTTCATGCAGCCGTTGCTTCAGCAGGTTTCCGCGGCCCACGCCGTCGGCGCCCTGCCTTCGCTGGCCTGGCTTGCCATCCTCATCCTGATCTATGCGATCGAGCTCGTGGTCGGCGCCATCCAGGCTTACGTCTTCACGGTCCTTACCGCCGTGTATGTCTCCGAGGCAGAGGAGGTCGCGGAGGAGGAGTAGTCTTCCGTTCGCGCCTTAAAGGTAAGGCAATTCGTTAAACCGCCGGTGCCCGTACCCATGGAGCCCGGCAGTTATAAAAAGGTTATCCTGCGTGAAATAAGACACGCACGACAAAGGAGGAATCGTGGGAGTTATCGGTTACGGTCTCGGTGTTATCGGCGCTGGTCTTGCTATCGGCCTGTCTGCTCTGGGTGCTACGGGTGCTATGGCCCGTCAACCTGAGGTCCAGGGCCGCGTGTTCACCGTCTTCATCATGGGCTCCGCCTTCGGCGAGGCTCTGGCTCTGATCGGCTTCGTTGTCGCGCTGATCGTTAAATAGCACGGAGCGTCAAGTATGAATCTTTCATCCCAGAAGAGCGCGATCGCACTCTCCGCGTCCGCGGCCGCGCTGCTTATGCCGGTTTCCGCGTTCGCCGAGGACGGCGCTGCCGGTGCGGACATCCTCATCCCTAAGATGGCGGAGTTCATCCCGGCGCTTATCGCCTTCCTGATTATCTGGATCGTGCTGGCCAAGGTCGCCCTGCCGGGCATCATGAAGACCATGGAGGAGCGCGGCAAGAAGATCGAGGAGAGCCTCGACGAGGCCGAGAAGACCAAGCAGGAGGCTATCGCCAAGCGCGCTGAGTCCGACTCGATCGTTACCGACGCCCGTCGTCAGGCTGCCGACATTGTTCTCGAGGCCCGTAAGGACGCCGAGTCCGAGCGCGCCCGTATCATCGAGGCTGCTCACAAGGAGGCCGAGGAGATCATCGCTAAGGCCCATACGACCGTCGAGGACGAGCGCAAGTCCATCTATGCCGGTGCCGCGAGCTCCATCGCCGACCTGTCCGTTGCCGTCGCCACCAAGATCGTGGGCGAGGCACTCGAGGACGAGGCCGGGCAGAAGAAGCTCATCGAGCGCTACATCCAGGAAGCAGGTAGCCTGAATGCCGACTAGCCGCTATCAGGACAAGGTGCTCGAGACCTACGCGCGCTCCCTCATGGAAGCCGCCAAGGCCGAGAACCATGTGTTCGAGGACCTCGAGATGATCGAGCGCCTGGCTTCCGCCAGCCCCGAGATCGTCGCCGTGCTCGACACCATGTCCAAGCGCGACCAGCTCGACCTTCTTCCCAAGGTGGCAGCTGCCTTTAAGCATGTTGCCGAGGAAGACGAGGATGTAGTGGGCGTGACCGTCACCACGGCGATCCCGCTCGACGACGAGCTGCGTCAAACCATCACTAAGAAATGCGAGCAGGACTTCGGCCGCAAGGTATTCCTTATCGAGCAGGTCGATCCGTCTATCGTGGGCGGCCTGGTGCTCGAGGCCCGCGGCGAGCGTCGTGACATTTCCGTCAAGACGCAGCTGCGCATCGCGCAGGAGACCCTCGCAAACTCTGCTAATTCGTACGGAGGTGAAGCCTAATGTCCGAAACCCTCAATGCCCAGGATATCGCCAAGAAACTGCAGGAGCAGCTCACGAACCTCTCCGCGACGGTCGATACGCATGAGGTTTCAACGGTCGACGAGGTAGGCGACGGCATTGCGCGCGTCTCCGGCCTCAAGAGCGCCATGGCAGGCGAGCTTCTGGAGTTCAAGAGCTCCGATACCGGTGAGACCGTCTTCGGCCTTGCCCAGAACCTTGACCGTGACGAGGTCGGCGCCGTTCTGTTTGGTGCCGTCGACTCCATCAAGGAAGGCGACGAGTGCCGCACCACTGGCCGCATTATGGATATCCCCGTGAGCCGTGCCATGCTCGGCCGCGTCGTCAATCCGCTCGGCCAGCCCATCGACGGTTTGGGTGACATTGTCGCCACGCACCGTCGTCCTATCGAGTTCAAGGCCCCCGGTGTCATCGACCGTACCCCGGTATGCGAGCCGGTTCAGACTGGCCTGTTGGCTATCGACTCCATGGTGCCTATCGGCCGCGGCCAGCGCGAGCTTATCATCGGCGACCGTAAGACCGGTAAGACCGCTATCGCCATCGACGCTATCCTCAACCAGCGTGGCAAGGGCATGGTCTGCATCTACGTCGCTATCGGCCAGAAGGCTTCCACGGTTGCCAACATCCGCGAGACCCTCGCTCAGCACGGCGCGCTCGACTACACCATCATCGTTTCGGCCACCGCTGCCGATTCCGCCCCTATGCAGTACATCGCGCCTATGGCCGGTGCCGCTATCGGCGAGTTCTTCATGTACAACGGCGAGGACGGCAAGCCCGCCAGCGAGACCAACCCCGGCGGCCATGTGCTTGTCATCTACGACGACCTGTCCAAGCAGGCTGTGGCCTACCGTCAGATGTCGCTGACGCTGCATCGTCCGCCCGGACGCGAGGCCTATCCTGGCGACATCTTCTACCTGCACTCTCGTCTGCTCGAGCGTGCCGTCAAGATGTCCAAGAAGAACGGTTACGGCTCCATGACGGCTCTGCCGATCATCGAGACCCAGGACGGCGACGTCTCGGCCTACATTCCGACCAACGTCATTTCCATTACCGATGGTCAGATCTACCTGCAGTCCGAGCTCTTCTTCCAGGGTCAGCGCCCGGCAGTCGACGTGGGCATCTCCGTGTCCCGCGTCGGTGGCGACGCACAGACCAAGGCTATGAAGCAGGTCGCCGGCAACCTCCGTCTGGACCTCGCTTCGTACCAGGAGCTCGCCGGCTTTACGCAGTTCGGCTCCGACCTCGACGAGGCCACGCAAAAGCAGCTTACCCACGGCGCTCGCATGACTGAGCTCCTTAAGCAGTCGCGCTACAAACCGTTTGAGGTTGGCGAGCAGATTGCAGTTCTGTTTGCAGGCAACGAGGGCTTCCTCGACGATCTCGAGATTGCCGACGTGCTGCCTTTCCGCGCCGAGCTTATCGAGTACCTGGACAACGGCTTTGGTTCGCTGCTCGACAAGGTTCGCGCCAAGAAGATCGACGATGACACCAAGGCTGAGCTCCTGCGCGTCATCGGCGACTTTAAGCAGCAGTTCATGGCCAAGCACCATGCCGATACGACTGGATCAGAGGAGAACTAAGCCCTATGGCCAACCTTCGCGACATTAAGAAGCGAATCTCCTCGGTTACCACGACCAAGCAGATCACGCGCACGATGGAGATGGTCTCTACGGCCAAAATCCGTCGTGCCCTCGATCGCTCCAAGCAGGCCGAGCCCTATAAGGAGGCGCTGACCGACGTCATGTTGACGGTCGCCGGCGACGCCTCCTGTTCGGGCACCGATCCCATGCTGCAGAAGCATGAGAGCGTCAAGCATGGCCTGATCATCGTCATCGCCTCGGACCGCGGCCTTGCCGGCGGTTTCAATACGACGGTGGAGCGCACGGCCGAAAAGCTCGCCGCTTCTTGGGCGAACGACGGCATCGAGTGCGAGATCATCGCGTGTGGGCGCAAACCGGCCACGTATTTCCGTGACCGCGCAAACGTCATCATGCACTTTGAGGGCAACTCCTCTGAGCCCGATTTCAATCAGGCCCGCATGATCTCCTCTCATATCTGCGATGCGTATCGTGCCGGTGAGCTTGACCGTGTCGAGCTTATCTACCACCACGCCAAGAACCGCGTGGATCAGGAGCTTCGCGTCGAGCACTTGCTGCCGCTCGATCCCGAGATGATCGCTATGGCCCACGGTCCGCGTAAGAACGAGACCGACGCCCCTAAGCGTATCTCGTCCACATTCGAGTTCGTGCCCTCTCCCGAGCATGTTCTCGGCAAGCTTGTACCGTCGTATATCCTGACGGTCATCTACCAGGCCTTGATCGATTCGGCTGCCGCCGAGCAGGGTGCACGCCGCAAGGCGATGCACTCCGCGACGGAAAACGCCACCGCGATCATCTCGACCCTTACCCGCACGTATAGTCGCGTGCGTCAGGCTTCGATCACGACCGAGATTAACGAGATCGTCGGCGGAGCCTCAGCATTGGAGGAACAGTAATGGCTAATAACACCGTAAAGCTTGCGGTCGAGGAAGCCACCAAGAAGACGACTGCCGGTGATGGTCGCATCGTGCGTATTATCGGTCCTGTCGTCGACGTCAAGTTTGACGGCGCGGTGCCCCCGATCTACAACGCGCTCACGGTCGAGGCCGAGACCCCGATCGGTCACCTGAGCACGATCCTCGAGGTCGAGAGCCAGCTTCCGGGCGGCGTCGTCCGCACGGTCGCCATGTCCTCGACCGACGGCCTGCAGCGCGGCCTCATCGCCACCGATACCGGTGAGCCCATGAAGATGCCCGTTGGCCCCAAGACACTCGGTCGCATCTGGAACGTCATGGGCAAGCCCGTCGACGGCAAGCCCATGCCCGAGGTGGAGGAGTTCTATCCCATCCACCATGCAGCGCCCCGCTTTGACGAGCTTACTACCAAGACCGAGATTTTCGAGACCGGCATTAAGGCCGTCGACCTGCTCGAGCCCTACATCCGTGGCGGCAAAACTGGTCTGTTCGGTGGCGCCGGCGTCGGCAAGACCGTTCTGATTCAGGAGCTCATCAACAACCTCGCTCAGGAGCACGGTGGCACCTCGGTGTTTACCGGCGTCGGCGAGCGTACCCGTGAGGGTACCGACCTTTATCTCGAGATGAGCGAGTCGGGCGTTATCGACAAGACCTGCTTGGTCTATGGTCAGATGAACGAGCCGCCTGGAGCGCGTCTGCGCATCGGTCTGGCCGGCCTTACCACCGCCGAGTACTTCCGCGATCGTGGTCAGGACGTTCTGCTGTTCATCGATAACATCTTCCGCTTCTCCCAAGCCGGTTCCGAGGTTTCCGCCCTTCTGGGTCGTATGCCGTCCGCCGTTGGCTACCAGCCCACGCTGGCTACCGAGATGGGCGACCTTCAGGAGCGCATCACCTCGACCAAGACGGGCTCCATCACCTCCGTTCAGGCTGTCTACGTCCCCGCAGACGACCTGACCGACCCGGCTCCCGCCACGACGTTTACGCACCTCGATGCCACTACGGTTCTTTCGCGTAGCATTTCGTCGCTCGGCTTGTTCCCGGCCATCGACCCGCTCGCGTCTTCCTCCGACGCCCTCGATCCCTCGATCGTCGGCGAGGAGCACTACCGTGTCGCCGTTAAGGTCCAGGAGCTCCTGCAGGAGTACTCCGACCTTCAGGACATCATCGCCATTCTGGGTATGGACGAGCTGTCCGAGGAGCAGCGCCTTACGGTCAACCGCGCTCGTAAGATTCAGCAGTTCCTCTCGCAGTCCTTCCACGTCGCCGAGAAGTTCACCGGCAACCCCGGTGTCTACGTTCGCGTCGAGGATACCGTCCGCTCCTTCGCCGAGATTGTCGACGGCAAGGCCGATGACCTGCCCGAGCAGGCTTTCCGCTATGCTTCCACGATTGAGGACGTGCGCGAGCGTGCCCGCAAGATGGGGGAGAAGTAGGTTATGCGTATCCGCATCGTGTGCCCCGTGAGCTGCGCCTATGAGGGCGACGCTGCGTTTGTGTCGATTCCGTCCACGGATGGCGAGTTTGGCGTTCTGCCTGCTCACTCCAGCGAGATCTGCACGATCGACCGCGGTTACGTTCGCGTCTCCGATAAGGCCATGGGCACTGTCGACCACACGTTTGCCGTGGCCGGCGGCTATGCCCAGGTTGCGGACGATGTCGTGACCGTTCTCGCCGAGCGCGCTTGCGATTTGGCGACCGTCGATGCCGACAAGCTTAAAGCTGATATTCAAGGTTTTGAAGAGAAGCTGGGCAATTTGTCGGAGGATGATGCACGCCGCGCCTACCTCTATAATGAAATCGCATGGTGTAAGCTCATGCTTGCCCAATAGTCAAACGATTTGGCGTTCGACCATTTGCGAACACATCATGCCCGGGGTGGCCCAGCCATCCCGGGCATGCTTTTTGAAAGGGTAGACCTTGGATATTATCCGTGTTGAAGGTGGCCACACCATCGGAGGCTCCGTGCCCGTTTCGGGTGCAAAGAACTCTGCACTCAAACTCATGGCGGCAACGCTTCTGGCACCGGGGAAGACGACGCTGCAGAACGTGCCCGATATCTCGGATGTCCATGTTATGGGCAAGGTGCTCAAGGGTATGGGCGCCAAGATTGACGTTCTCGATGAGCATACGCTCGAGATCGACACTTCTCAGGTTGATTCCTGGGAGGCTCCCTACGAGCTTGTCGCCAAGATGCGCGCCTCCACGGCCGTGATGGGTCCCCTGCTGGGCCGTTTCCATCGTGCCAAGATTGCCATGCCGGGTGGCTGCAATCTGGGTGCCCGTAAGATCGACATGCACATCTTGGGTCTTGAGGCGCTGGGCGTAGAATTCGACACTGCACACGGTTACATCAATGCCAACGCTCCTCAGGGGTTGCGTGGTACCACGGTTACGCTCGAATTTGCCAGCGTCGGCGCTACCGAGAACCTCATCATGGCGGCCGTGCGCTCAAAAGGCACTACGGTTATCGATAATGCGGCTCGCGAGCCCGAGATCGTCGACCTTGCCAACATGCTCAACGAGATGGGCGCCAAGATTGTTGGCGCCGGCACGCCCGTCGTGACCATCGAAGGTGTGGACGAGTTGCATCCCGTTACCCATCGCGTGGTGGGTGACCGCATCGAGGCCGGCACCTTTATCGTTGCCGGTGCCCTGATGGCCGATGACCGCGGTGTCGACGTTACGGGCTTTTGCCCCATTCACTTGGGCATGGTGCTCAAGAAGATGGAGCTCATGGGTATCGAGTGTGAGCGAATCGAGAATGGCGTTCACGTGAGTCGTGTCGAGCGCATCAGGCCGGTCGATATTCAGACACTTCCGTTCCCGGGCTTCCCGACAGACATGCAGGCGCAGATCATGGTGCTTTCCGCTCTTGCTGATGGCAGCTCTGTGATTACCGAGAATATCTTCGAGAACCGCTTTATGTTCGCGTCGGAGCTGGTCCGTATGGGCGCGGATATCCGCATCGAAAGCCATCACGCCATGATTCATGGCGTCAAGGGGTTCTCGGGTGCACAGGTTACCTCGCCTGATCTGCGCGGCGGCGCCGCGCTCGTCGTTGCTGGCCTTATCGCCGACGGCGTTACCGAGGTCTCGGCCATTCATCACATCAAACGTGGCTATGAGCAGTTTGTCGAAAAACTGCAGGCACTTGGTGCAAACGTCGAGCACGCCACTGTTCCCGATCCCGTCATCTACTAATGCAGGTTGCCTATGTTTAATAATAAGAAGCCCTTAGCGGATACTCGAAGACCTTCAACCGGCGCACAGGCCAAGATCTACAGTCGCGATAATGTTGCACGCTACTCCGAGCGCGCTCGTCAGCGCCGCCGCGGCCAGACAATCCGTCGCGTTGCGCTTATCGCCGTGCTTGGCGTGCTGTTGAGCGCTACGACTGCCGCCGGGCTGTGGTTCGCCAACATTATGGGCAAGCTTGGCGATTCCAATGTCATTACCGACAATCTGCGCCATATCTTGGTGGATACCAATGAGGCCAAGGATCCGTTCTACGTGCTTCTTTTGGGTACCGATGGTCGTCCGGGCGAGGACACGTATCGCTCCGATTCAATTATCTTGGCGCGCATCGACCCTACGCAAAAGCAGGCTACGCTTATATCCATTCCACGTGATACCAAGGTTGTCTATAACGGCGAAACCATGAAGATCAACGCCTGCCATACCTATGGCGGTGCCGAGGCCATGGTTCAAGCGGTCAATGAGCTGTGCGGCGTGCAGATTTCCCACTATGCCGAGGTTAGCTTTGACGGTATGCAATCACTGATTGACTCTGTGGGCGGTATCGACATCAACGCCACCGACGATGTCGATGACCCCGAGCATCTGGACATTAAGATTACGGCAGGCCAGCAGCACATGGACGGTGCTACCGCGCTCACCTATGCCCGTTGCCGCTATACCTATGCCGACGGCGACTATACGCGCATGCGTCACCAACGCCAGGTGCTTGGTGCCCTTGCCAACCAGATTCTCAACAACTTTGATGCTACGAAGGTCTTCGACCTGGTTAATTCGCTGTCCGATATGCTTGTGACCGATATGAGCGTTCAGGACATCGTGTCTACGGTCAATGCTATGCGCGGCATGGATGTCGATGGCATCTATTCGGCGAATCTGCCTTCCTACGCAGATGAAACCACCATGATCGACGGCCAGAGCTATGTCTTTGTCTACGAGGACGAGCTTAAGGAGATGATGGCGCGCGTCGATGCCGGCAAGGATCCTAAGGGACCAAACACCATGGGCCTATCCGACGGAACCAGCTCCACAATCGGTGATTTGAGCAACCATACTTCTGACGATTACGCCTACGGTACGGCCGGTTCGTCGGAAAGCTCGGGCGATTCGAGCTATTCGGACGATTCGAGCTATTCGGACGATTCGGATTACAGCTCATATTATTACGAGGAGCCCACTGGCGACGGCAACGGTTACGAAGCCAACTACTAGGGTTGCGCGGGCTTGCCAGTCCGCGCAACGGCTCGACGTTGCGCGCCGCCCAGAGCGACAATTTGTCATTCAAAAGGCAGGGCATGACCAGAATCAATGTCCTGCCTTTTTCATGCCAACTTGTTCGCCCTGGACGTCGCTCGCTGACGTTGATTCAACCAGCGATGCCGACTACTCCCCTTGCACCAAAAAATCGCCCCGTTCTCGGTTTTGAGGACGGGGCGATTTTGCTTACCTAGATTATTCGAGTTCCTTATGCGAAGCGGGCGACGAGCTCCTGGAGGACGTCGGTCATCTTAACGAGCGAGCTGACCGGAACAAACTCATTGACGCCGTGGTAGCAGTAGCCGCCCGTCGAAAGGTTGGGACAGGGCAGGCCGCGGAACGACAGCTGTGCACCGTCGGTGCCGCCGCGAATCGGCAGCACCTGGGGCTCAACATCGCAGGCAAGGAAGGATTCCTTAGCGACATCGATCAGCTCTGGGTAGTCGCGGACAATCTCGGCCATGTTACGGTACTGGTGCTTGATCTCGACCGTTACGCGCTCCTCGCCCAGACGCTGGTTGAGCAGCGCGGCGGCAGCATCCATCAGATCGAGCTTCTGCTGGAACTTGGCGGCATCGTGATCACGGACGATATAGCGCGCCGTGGCATGGTCGACTGTGGCAGAAACGCCCTCGAGGTGATAGAAGCCCTCGTAGCCCTCGGTGTATTCCGGACGCTGCACGTAGGGGAGCAGGGCATTGAAGTCGCAGAACAGATTGCCCGCGTTAACCATGCGGCCCTTGGCGTCGCCGGGGTGAATGGACTGGCCCTCAAAGCTAACGGTAGCCTCGGCGGCGTTGAAGCACTCCCACTCAAGCTCGCCAACCGGACCGCCGTCGACTGTGTAGGCATACTTACAGCCAAAGTCCTCGATATCCAACAGCTCGGCACCGTGGCCGATTTCCTCGTCCGGGCAGAAACAAATACCAAGCGTGGGGTGGGGCAGGCTGGGGTCCTGTGCAATGCGTGCGACGAGCGCCATAATCTCGGCGACACCGGCCTTATCGTCGGCGCCCAGCAGCGTGGTGCCGTCGGTGCAAACCAGGTCCTCGCCCAAAAGGTTGTTGAGGGCGGGGAGCTTGGCGGTGCTCATGGATACGGGCTTGCCGTCGACGATGCCGCAAACCAGGTCGCCGCCCTCGTAGTGCACGATGTGCGGCGCTACGCCGGCGCCCGGTGCGACCTCGGTGGTGTCGAGGTGCGCGATCAGGCCCAGGGCGGGCTTATTCTCGGAGCCGGCGCTCGCGGGAATGTGAGCGCAGACATAGGCGTTTTCGGTTACATGGGCATCGGTTGCACCAAGCTCGCGCAATTCCTCGGCAAGCACATTGGCAAGATCAAACTGGACGGTGCTCGACGGAACCTGGTCACAGTTGGCATCCTCGGACTGTGTGTTGATCTGGACGTAGCGCAAAAAACGCTCGAGTACGTCGGGGTTCGTGGTGGTGTTTTCCATAGAGACCGCTCCAATCTTGGTTGTCGTGTGCAACAAGAACTCTAGCACGGTATGCCGCGGCATACCGCGACGCTTGGATGGGGTAGAATCAGCCATTGAATGCAGAAGGGACGGATGTTCATGGATACGACAAATAGCTCGCGCGAGCTACATCTAACGGTGGCGAACGAAGACTACTTGGAGTGCATGGTTCGCATCGAAAGCGAGGATGGGGAGACTAATGGCGTGCGGTCGGTCGATATCGCACAGCGCCTTGGCGTTTCGAAGGCATCGGTCAACAAGGCGGTTTCGGCTCTCAAGGCATCCGAACTTGTCGAGCAGTCTCACTACGGCAAGGTTATCCTGACCAACCGTGGGCGCGAGGTCGGTTTGGCTATCTGGTATCGCCATCGCCTGATTCGCACATTTTTGGTCCAGGAGCTCGGCGTCGACTTTGAGCGCGCCGATGCCGAGGCCTGCATGATGGAGCACGCGCTTTCCGAGGACACAATGGTCCGTTGGCTCGCCTATCTCGAAAAGCAGGGAATCAGCATCGAGGAATAGCGAAACATATATATGGATACGAGTTATTACAATCGCTTCGGCGGCGAGGAGCTTATGCGCCGACTTGCCAGCGAGACGCTGCTGGCACAGGGTCCGATGGGCAGCGTGCTGCTGAGTGAATACGGTGCCGCCGATATTCCGCCGGCATTTTGGAACCTCGCCGAACCGCAGACGGTTTCTCGCATCCACCGACTGTATGCCGCCGCTGGTGCACAGGTGCTTATTACCAATACGTTCCAGGCATCGGGTTTTGCGCTCGATCGCGATGAAATCGCTCCATCTATGGCAGAGGTCAATCGCGGGGCGGTCGACGATGCCCGCCAGGCAAATCCCCAGCTATTGCTGGGGTCCATGGGACCTATTGCGATTGAGTGGTTTGTCGAGGATTCTTCCGAGTATCGAGAGATTCGCGCAAATGCTCGCGAGCAGGCGTCCGCCCTGCTCAACGCCGGCGTCGACGGGATTCTGGTCGAGACGATCACGTCTATCCGCAATCTGCAGCCCGTGCTCGCCGGTGCCCATGATGCCGCTGATGGCATGCCCGTTCTGGTGAGCTTTGCTATTGATGACAAGGGCGACCTGCTGGGTGATGGCCTAAATATCGAAGGTGCCATCTTGTATGCCGAGAAGCACGGTGCGAGCTCGGTTGGGGTCAATTGCTGCACCCTGACAGCGGCTACCGCTGCGGTACCAAGAATGGTCAAGATAGCCACGACGCCCGTTACTGTACGTCCCCATGCGGGAAATCCGGTCCAAACGCAAGATGGGCCCGTGTGGCACGAGGACCCCGAAGCTTTCGCGCGCGTATGCGTCGAGTGGAAGCGGGCTGGCGCCGCAATGGTTGGTGGCTGTTGCGGAACCACGGCGATCACGACGGCTGCTATGGCAGACGCGCTCGATATATAGAGTCCTAAGAAAAGCACATTCGAATTACCGCCCCAACCGGGGCGGTTTTTTTGTCTATATGCGCCCTCGACGGCTTTTGCCTAAACGGTGAATGCGTGCGCCGGCGGCTTGCCGGGCGCTCGTTGCGGGTATACCACCTGCGTACCATGATCCAAACACTGCGAGGTGTCTGCGTGTGTGCGCGATAATTCATTTTGGAACTGATGGCTGGCGCGCTCGCGTCGGCGAGGATTTTAACGCTGACAATGTTGCCCGTATCGCTGATGCCGCCGGCGAGCTCTGGCAAAAGACATATCCCGGCAAGACGGTATATATCGGGTATGACACCCGTCCCCGGGCGCGCGAGTTTGCAGAACTTGCAGCTGGCGTGCTTGCGGCCCATGGCCTTGATGCCGTGCTCGCGGCCCGTTTTGTACCCACGCCTGCCATCACGTGGGCTGCCGCATACGATGGCGAGGCGTGCGGGGCGCTCATGGTGACCGGTTCACATCATCCGCAGGGCTATCTCTGTCTCAAACTGCGCATGGGCGATGGTTCCACGGCAAACCAGGACGTCATCGAAGAGCTCGAGGCAACGATGGCCGCCGAACCTCTGGGGCTCGAGGAGCAGTATCGCACGGCGGATATCATTCCCGACTATATGCGAGCGGTAGCATCGTTTGTCGATGCCGATGCCATTCGTGCCGCTCGTCTGCGCGTGGTGGTCGACCCCATGGGGGGAGCGGCTCAAGGTTATCTTGCCGATTTGCTGCGCGAGCTGGGTGTTGAGGTCCATGAGATTCATGCGGGGCAAGCATCGGATTGGAGGGATATCTGTCCCGATCCCGTAGAGCCGTGGGTGGATGCCTGCGAGCGTGCAGTTATCGAAGACGGCGCGTGTGCCGGCCTGGTGACCGATGGCGATGCTGACCGTATTGGCGCGGTCGACGAGCGCGGTAGATATATACATCCGCATCAGATCATGGCGCTCGTAATGGGCGAATTGGTTCAGTTTCGCAATTTGAAGGGGCGAGTCGTCGTCAATCTATCGTGCTCGACGCTTGTGCGTCGTGTTGCCGAGGCGCTCGGTTGCCGCGTGACCGTAAAACCGGTTGGCTTCAAATATATAGCCGCCGAGATGAAAAAAGACGGGGTGCTTATGGGCGGTGAGGAGGCCGGTGGCATCGGCATTGCCGCGCATATGCCCGAGCGTGACGGCATCCTCGCTTGCCTACTCCTGTGTGAGCTCATGGCAAAGACGGGGGCTTCGCTGGGCGTGCTGGTCGATCAGCTCGAGGCGAGTTTTGGAAAAACAAGTTATGGCCGTCGAGATTTACGACTTGAGGCAGAAGATGCCGAGTCGCTGCGCACGCTGCTTCCCGGTGTGAATCCCAAGTCGATTTGCGGCAAGGCGCCGCAGAGCGTAAGTCACATGGACGGCTTGCGTTTGGCATTTGAGGATGATACCTGGCTGTTGGTTCGCCCGAGTGGCACTGAGCCGGTGGTGCGAGTGTACGCCGAGGGCTTTTCGGTGGAGGAGCGCGATGAGTTGCTTGATGCCGGCTGCGCTTTGGCTCGGGGCGCATATCGGCTCTAGCCATGGGGCTGCTCAATATAAAGATATGCTCGGCGAGTGGTAGGTAACGACTGGCAAGCGTCAACTGCGGGTATAAATGTGTAGGAGTTGTGTGCAACCAGATTCCCGCCCCCG